>NZ_JBEXUE010000006.1:0-65964 GCF_040614275.1 Streptosporangium sp. NPDC006013 | reverse complement strand
CGGTGTACCCGCCGGCGCTGGCCCCCCAGATCGCCACCCGCCCAGGATCCGCCCGACCGGCGGACACCAGGTGACGAGCCGCATCAGCACAATCAGTGGCGTCGACCATCCCCCATCGATGACGAAGACCTAACCGGTACGCGCGGCCGTACCCAGTACTCCCCCTGTAGTCGACATCAGCGACGGCGAAACCTCTACTCGTGAAGTACTGCACATGCAAGTCCAGACGCAGCGGCCAGTTCGCCGTCGGCCCCGGATGAGCCCGTACAAGCAGTGGCGGAGGCCCATCGCTTCCTCCCAAGGGCGGGTAGTAGAGGCCGTACGCCTCACCCCCGTCGCGGGTACCGAAAGTGAAAGGCTCCGGCCGGGCGAGCGATGCCTGGTCAAGAGTGACGTCGGCCGGTGTGAGCTCACGAACAGCACCGCTGGTCTCAGCCAGCACCACCGTAGGCAACCGAGTAGGACTGGAGCCGATGAAGGCGACTTTCCCATCTACCACAGCCAAATAGGGCTTGATCGAGGTGTACGGCAACGCGAGCCGTTCCACATCACCGTCGGAGCGCTTCACAACTAAGAAGTGCAGCGCCCCCTGCTGGATGACGGCTACGACCTGGTTACCCTGAAAAACATAAGTGCGATACCCGAACTCCCAGGGAGCCGCCGCAACCTCGAATTCTCCCGTGATGACCGGCTCAGCATGGCCGTCGTGCCAGGCGTACAGGTTCCACCATCCTGAGCGGTCGGAAACGAAGTGCAGCACCCCGTCGTCGCTCCACCGCGGCTGGCACACCGACTCCTCGTCCCCGCCCGCGACCAGCCTCGTACCGGTAAGCGCACCATCAGGCCCGATGTCGGCCAACCAGAGCCGGGAACCGTCCCACGGCATGAGCGGCGCGTTCCATGAGACCCAGGCAAGCTGCTTCCCGTCAGGACTGGGCTCCGGAGACATGTAGAAGTCCTCGCCGGAGGCGATGATCGACGGCTCGGCCGACAGAACAACCAACTCGTTGTGGACGCCGCTCTCTTCATGACGTTCCCGTACACAGACCAGCTCGCCGGTGCCCGGAACAAGACGGAGGTCGGCATAGCGCCAGGTTCCCGCCAACGCGGGGGTCACCGGCACGGGGTGTCGGCCGTCGCGTACGTGATAGACCCGCTGGTCATCCGCGTTGCAGAACCACAGATCCCGCTCGGTGGCCAGGTAGGCCCCCCCGCCGTACTCATGCACGTAGGAAGCGACGTGGAACCCCTCCGGCAGCACGTCCTGGCGGCCATTGGCAGCCGTCCAGCACACGAGCACATCCCCGTCCGGCCGTCCCTCGATCCAGTAGACGGTCTCACCGACCGCTTGGACCGCGTCATACGAGACGGTGGCGCAGGCGACGACCTCAGCGGGGATAGGGCTCACTCTTGCAATGATCGGACGAAGTCATCCAGCTCGCGAGCGACCTCGGGGTGCCGAGGTGCCACCCGGTCGCGGAAGCGGTGGACCCGGGACATCCCGGCGACCGATCCTCGCCGAGCGAACACGGCGATCGCTTCTTGAGCCAGCCGTACGGCCTCGGCGGGTTCGCCTTCTCCGAGGCGTGCCTGCGCCAGGTCCACGGTGAGTTCTGCCTTGCGGCGTACGCACGTGGTGGGAACCCCACCGATGGCCTGCTCGAAGGAACGGGCGGCCTGGGCGTAGCTACCGAGTTCAAGGAGGCAGTTGCCCTGGTAGCCGAGCAGTCGCTCGCGGTCGAAGTCGTACATCCATTCGTCCCGCTCGTCACCGGCCCGTTCCAGGGCTCTGTTCGCCCTGTTGAGTTCGGCCAGTGCCGCTCTGCCGTCGCCCGCGTGGACACGTGCGGTGGCGCTCACGGCGTGCAGCCAGGACCTCGTCACGTGGGTGACAGAACGATCGGCCGTGTCCAGAGCCGCTGAGGCGTGCTGGATGGCTTCATCGGGCCGCCCGGCCGCATCCGCGGTGATGGAACGGTAAGCACTGACGTAGGACCGAAGCCCTTTGTCGCCCGCTTCCCCAAGAGCGTCCAAGGCGGTGGCGTACCGGTGCCCCATCGCGAAGTGGTCACCGAGATCGAACCAGATCCACGCCGCGAACCCGGCTGCCTCCCCTGCCGCATAGGCGATTCGCCGCCGCAGCTTGTCAGGGGCGGGAGCATCCAGGAGAGAGCACAGAAGGGCGAGGTGGCCGTCGACCGGGACGAGCATCTCGGCCGACGTCAGTTCGTGATAGAGGCGACGCTGGCGCATGGTGATCATCTCGATGTCCTCCACCACGGCGGAGGTGATTGCCGAAGCGCGCTTGCCACACGTACTGAGCCGTCCCCAGTCGACACCGGAATCCGGTGCCTCCGGACTGGGCCTCCGCGCGGCTTCGCTGCGGTGGCGGAGATGCGCCTGCTCGCGGATGACACCCGGGAGCATGCTGTTGAGCGTTCCGCCCGCGCCAAGCGCGGTGTCGCATGCGATGACCACGGACTCCGAGGGAGCGACCGAGGCCCGTTCCACCGCACCGAGGTGTTGCCAGGAGTATCCGGTCAGCTCGCCGAGTTCCATCAGCGTGAGCGAGCGCGCCTTGCGGAGTTCGCGCATCCTGGACCCCAGCGCGGCGAGCAGTGACGAGCCTGGGTCGAGGGCCTTGGCCGGCCGCCCGCGACCACCTTTCCTTTCGGTAGCCATTCGAACACTCCCTGCTGTTTTTGCTGTTCGTTGCGAGCAAATCAGGTCGTGCGGTCTGCTGTCAGCACCTTGAGCAAGCTGGATCGTGAGAGATGGACGCCCATGAGCACCGCCTCGATACATGCCCTCGATCGGCTGGAGAAACGCGCCCCCGAAAGCGCAGGCGATGCCGCCCTGTCCGGCGAATCACGCTCGGTTATGGCGAACTCCGCCAAGCGGATCCACTGCCCGAACGGCGAGGGCGAACAGGGAGCGGCAGGCATTCACGACCAGCGAGCTCAAGAACATCAAAAAACGGCCCTGCCCGGCGAATGGCGTCGCCTGGCAGAGCCTCGTCCGCACATCGGAGGTGCGAACTGTGCTCCACAGTAGTAGAACCCCGAAGATCATCCGGGTTCGCTGGCATGCCGAGCAGCCGCCGACTCCCCTCGGGTGCCGCTGGTGCGGCCATCCCCCCTACGCACACGACGCCACCAGCCTGCCGCACCGGCCTGCTCACCTGTGGGAACAACCCACCCCGGCCCAGGTCCGTACCCGCATGACGGCCCGGCGCCGCCTCGGGCTCTGCGGCCGACTACCCGCGCCTCCCCTACCGACCACCGTGGCCCCGCGTCCGACGAACCGTTCTCCCCTCAGCCGGGGACGCCACTCGCGACCGGCCGCACCACCGTACGGGCGCGAATCGCCGCCAGGTCTGCGGCCTGGCAGGCGCGAGGCGTACCGGAAGGGGGTCACGGCATGAGCACACCTCTCGTCGAGACCGAGAACCTCCGGCACGAACCCGGCGACGACCCCCGCGCGCTGCGCACGCTGACACTCCGCTTCCCCGACTGGCGCCCCTGGTACGGCAAGAGCACCGGACACTGGTGGGCCCTCTCCCCCGCCCGCTACCGGCAGCACATCGGCCTGATCGAGGCCGACACCCCCGCCGAACTGGCCGCCCGGATGCAGCACATCGAGGACTTCCACCCACAACCCGACCACCGGACAACCGTCGCGGTGCCGCACCCCGAAAACCCCGACGGGGACAACGAGACCACCGGCAAGGGAGGTGACCAGGATGACCGTACGACTGCTGTCCATCCTCGTCGGCGTGCTCGCTGACCGATTCCGAACCACAACCGGACCGGCCCCCGCGATGTGGTCACCACACCTGGGCCGAATCCCCGGCTGGTCGACGACACCGAACCACACCCCCGTCATCTCCCAGCGCTTCCCCGCCACCACCGACCAGGTCAGACCCGCACGCACCTTCGTCGCCGACATCCTCGGCAACGACCACCCACTCCGCGACGACGCCATACTCCTCACCAGCGAACTGGCCACCAACGCCGTCGAACACTCCACCAGGCCAATCGACGCCGAACCGACCGACACCGAAACCACGGACACCACACCGGGCGACCCGCCACGAGAGTTCGTCGTCACGGTCGCCTTCACCCCGCACGGCGTCATCATCACCGTCCAGGACCCCGGCTCCGCCCAGATCCCCTGCGTCAGGAACTCCAGTCTGGACGCCACCGGCGGACGAGGACTCCTCCTCGTCAACGAACTCGCCACCCGCTGGGGCTTCCACCGCGACCCCACCGGAACCGTCATCTGGTTCGAACTCACCTGACCAACCGGCGCGGCGGCGCGAGCTCGAAAGGGCAGCGCCGCCACGCTCCCAACCAACGGCGTCGTCCCCGAGAACGAGACGGTCATATGATCCCGTTCGTTCTGGAGGCACACGACGGAGACGGCTGTTCGGTGAGCTGATCTCCGGTACCCAACGGTCGGCGGTGGGAACGCGGAAACCCATAGCCCCGAACCAGGGAGATCGGCCGGCGTGGGCGCGTTCAGCCGATAGAGATCATCCCCGGCCTGGAAACGCTAGTGCTGTGACCACATACGTTCGCCGGGTTGGATGATCACGCGGTGACCTGGTCACCGCGAGCAGCAACCCGGTGAACCTTCCCGGTCACAGCACTAGAAACGGTCTGCGTGCTCGTCCACCCACTGCACGAACGTACGTGCCGGACGGCCGGTCACCCTTGCGACCGTGTCGTCCACGGTCTTGGAGGAATCATTGGACGCGGCGTACCAGCCAACGACATACTCGGCGTCCGCCCGGGACACTCCGGTGGCCATCAGCCTGTCGATCGCCTGTTCGTGCGTTATCGGCTCGAAGGCGATGTCGCGACGGAGCGTCCGCGACAGGATCGCGACCCGCTCACTCGGGGTCAGCGGTTCGGGTCCGGTGAGGTTGTAGGACTGCCCCGCGTGGCCGTCGTCGAGCAGTGCGACGGCTGCCACGGCCGCGATGTCGGCCTCGTGCACCAGCGCGCTGGGAAAGTCGTACGGCTCTCGGACCACTCCTTCGGCTCGGATCGATTCGGCCCAGGTCAACGTGTTGGACATGAACTCCTGTGCTTCCAGACGTGTCCATTCCACGCCTGAGTCCGCCACCGCCTGCTCGACCGGGCCCACCCAGCCGCCCCACAGCACGGTGAAGCGCTGAACGCCCGCGGCGACCGCCCGCTGGACCAGTTCGGGCCCGACCTCGGCAAGTCCAGCGGTCACCGTGATGTGCAGCCGGCTGACGCCGTGGAGTGCGGCGTCCAACTTCTCTGGTGTGTTGTGCGTGCCGGCCACCAGCTCCACCTCGGCCGGAAATCTTCCCGCGTTCGCCACCGGGTCTCGCGTCAGGGCCCGAACCCGCTCCCCTCGGCGGACCAGCTCTGCCACAACGTGCCGGCCGGTGTTCCCGGTGGCGCCTGTCACCAAGGTCGTCACAGTCGAGTTCCTTTGGTCGTCTTGTCTGGATGAGTCGCTGACGAACCTAGGAACTCAACCGCACTTGAGGTCAAACAGTCCGCCTGACCATGCTAAGCAACAGTTCTTGAGTTGAGGGCGCCGGCTCCTCCTCACTGTGCACGCTTGCTGCCTGCGAACTGCGTCTTCTCCCGTTTGCCAGATCGATCAGCACGCCCTGAAGTAACTTCACTCTCCGTGAAGCTTCTGTCACAGGATCGTTATCAGGAGTAATCCACTGCACCACAACGGTCCGGGGCTCACCGTCAGCCTCTGGCGCTAGATGTCGCGCCACACCACGGGCAGGCGCACGAGCGCGATCCTGGCGTCGGTCCACACCCCTGGAGGGATGCGGTCATCGCCGGTGAAGAAACTCGCGGCCGGCGGCATGACGATCAGCCCGGAGGTCCTGGCCCACCTGTCCCCGCTGCAGTGGGAACACATCAACTTCCTGGGCCGCTACGCGATCGCCTCCTCGGCACCGGCGAAGGGCCTACGTCCGCTGGGCACGACACCGCCGTCGCATGACGGTGCCGCCATGGGTGTTGTGGGTGAGGATGGGCCTGAATCCCCTGCTCGGTGATCACGGTTGGCCCGGGTAGGGATCGGCTCGCGCCGCTGTCCTTGTGCGTGCGGTCAGGCGGGGCAGCGATGTGGCGCCGTCTGCCGGTGATGACCGCGTGCTGATCATCGTCGTCCGCCGAACACCCACTCGTGGACTTCGATACCGGAATGCCGGTCCGGGGCCAGGACTGTGCGGGCCGTGTCCAGGTCCGGCGCCCGGACCAGGGCTGCCGTGCCCAGCCAGGTGGCGCCGTCGTCGGACAACAGCGGCCCGTAGGCGATCAACTCGTCCCGCCGGTCGGTCGGTGGAACGAGGTCGGCGGCCTGTCCCGTGCCGAGGCCCAGAACCAGATAGCGGTTGCCGCCTTCGCGGCCACCGGGGAAGTCCCACATGGTGCGCCCCAGCAGGTTGTGCCATCGGCGCAGCATCACGTCCCGGTACACGCCGGCCTGGTAGTTGGGCTCGTCGAAGGCGAACGCGCGTGCGGCGCCGGGATCGGGCAGGTCGATGATGTGCACGCTGCCGGTGGCCGTGTCGCCGTCGAGGGTCGGGCCGCGGGCGATCAACTGCGCCGCGTAGCGGTCCATGTAGGACCAGTGCTCCTCCACCAGCTTCTCGCGCAGCGCCGCGGAGCCGGGCCGGTCACGGTGGTAACAGAAGAATTCCATGTCGAGCCTATCTATCACGGGTTGCGGCAGGGGCGGGTGCACCGGGGTCGTCGGCGGGGCCGGTGCGCAGCGGGGTTTCGCGGATCAGCCAGGCGATGGTGAAGGCGGCGACGGACAGTGCGGCGGCGCCGATGAGGATGACGTGCAGGCCTCCGGTGACGGCCAGCCGGACCGCGTCGGCCACCTGGGCGGGCAGGTCCGGCAGCAGGGCGGGGGTGAGGTCGCCTTGCGTGGTCAGTCGGTCGGCGGCGGCCGGTCCCAGGTGGGCGGCCAGGTCGCCGCGTACCTGGGCGGCATACAGGGTGCCCAGCAGGGCGATGCCGAGCGAGCCGCCGATGGTGCGCAGCAGCGTGAGGGTGCCGCTGGCCGCGCCCATGTCGCGCGGGTCTGCGCTGTTCATGGTGATCAGGGTGGTGCTCTGCAACACCAGGCCCAGGCCTGCTCCGATGGGGAGGGTCAGGGCCGAGGCGAGCGCGGCGGGGGTGTCTCCGTCGAGTGGGAACAGTGCCAGCGCGCCGCCGGCCATGAGGGCTGCGCCGAAGATCGGGTAGCTGCGGTAGCGGCCGTTGGCGCTGATGAGGCGGCCGGTGAGCAGCTGGGCGCCGAGCATGCCGAACATCAGTGGGAGCAGCAGCATGCCGCTGGCCGCCGGAGAGGAGCCCTGCACGAGCTGCAGGTACTGCGGCAGGTAGTTGGTGACGGTGAGCATCACCGCGCCGACCAGGAAGCTCAGGACCTGGGCGAGGGTGAAGTTCCGGTCGGCGAACAGCCGGGGCGGGATGATCGGCTCGGCGGTGCGGTGTTCGACGGCCACGAACGCGGCCAGGGCCAACGCGCCGATCGCGCCGAGCGCCCAGGGCCAGGGGGTGCCGCCCGCCAGCAGGGTCAGGGCCACGATGGCGACGGTCAGCAGCACGGCTCCGGTGTAATCGATGCGCGGCCGGCCCCGTTTCGCGGGTGGCAGGTGGATCCGGGTGGCGATGAGAAGCAGGGCGAGAGCACCGACGGGCAGATTGACGTAGAAGGTCCAGCGCCAGCTGAGGTGGTCGGTGAGCAGCCCGCCCAGCAGCGGCCCGCCGACGTAGGCGACGGGCATGATGGCGCCGATCATCGACTGCAGCCGGCCGCTGTCGCGGGGTGGGACCAGCACGCCGATGATGGCCAGCGCGCCGACCATGAGCCCGCCCGCGCCGAGCCCTTGCACGGCGCGGAAAGCGATGAGCTGTGGCATGGTCTGGGCCAGGCCGCACAGCGCGGACCCGGCCAGGAACAGCGCGATGGAGCAGACGAAGGTGGCCTTGCGGCCGAGTAGGTCGCCGAGCTTGCCCCAGATCGGGGTGGTCGCCGCAGCTGCCAGCATGTACGCGGTCACCACTCCCGGCAACTGGTCCAGGCCACCGAGGTCGCCGGCGATGGTGGGCAGCGCAGTGCCCACGATCAGGCCGTCGAGCATGGCCAGGAACATGCCGGTCAGCAGCCCGAAGACGCCCAGGCGTGTCATGGCGCCTCAGACGGTGTAGGGGCGGGCGGTCCTGGCCTCGCGCAGCGCGTGCGCCCACCAGGCGAGCCGGTCCAGCATGACCTTGGCGGCGGCGTCGGCGGCCGGGTCGAGGGCCTTGCCGTCGCCGTCGAACTGCGCCCACGGATGTTGCAGGCCGACGCTGTCACGGAGGGTGACGGCGTGCAGTTCGGCCAGGACGAGCCGGAGTTGCTCGATCGCGCGCAGCCCGGCGGAGAAGGCGCCGTAGGAGACGAACGCGACGGGCTTGGCCTGCCATTCGATGCCGTGCCAGTCGATGGCGTTCTTCAGCGCGGCCGGGAAGCTGTGGTTGTACTCGGGCGTCACGATGACGAAGGCGTCGGCCGCCGCCAGGCGCGGCGAGACAGCCGCCAGCAGATCCCTGTCCTCCTGTGAGGCGGGCGGCTGGCCGAGCACCGGCAGAACGGTCGGCAGCGGGGTTTCGACCAGGTCGATCAGGTCGGCGCTCATGTCGTCGCGCTGATGGAGGTGGTCCAGCAGCCAGTTCGCCACGGCGGGGCCGAAGCGTCCCTCACGGGTGCTGCCGAGAATGACGGCGATCTTGAGCACTTATCTTCCCTTGCGTACAATGTATTGAGTAAATACAACGTACACATGCATGTGTACGTTGTCTACTGTCGGTACGTTGTATCGACAGACGAGGGGAAAGGGACAACGGCATGACCACCGACAAGAGCGCACCGCTGTGGGAGCGGCTGGAACGGCCCGCACCGGCACCCCGCCAGACGTTGTCTCCGCAGCGCATCGCCATGGCCGCCGTTGCGGTCGCCGACGCCGAGGGCCTGGAGGCCATTACCATGCGCCGCCTGGCCACAGAACTGGGCGTCGCTCCCATGGCGCCCTACCGCTACGTATCAGGCAAGGACGACCTGCTGGAACTCATGGTCGACCACGTCTACACAGGCATGCGCCTGCCCGGCGGCCTCGGCTGGCGGGAGAGCCTGCACGCCCTGGCCGTGGGCACACGCGAGCTGATGCTGGAGCACCGGTGGCTGGCTCAGCTCCCACCGCAAACCAAGCTCGCCCTGACGCCCAGCCGAATGGCCGTGGCCGAGCAGTCCCTGATGGCGCTCGACGGCCTCGGCCTGGACCCCGACATGATGATGGGCATCTTCCGCGGCGTGGACGCCTACGTGCAGGGCGCCATGAGTTACGACAGCGCCGTCGATGCGTTCATGAGCGAGCAGAGCCTGTCCAGCGGCGACGAACTGCGCACCGAGCTCGCCCCCCTCATGGCCTGGCACATGCGCACCGGCCATTACCCCACCTACCAGCACTACCTGCGCGCCGCCACTCGCAAGGACGACAGGCGATGGCAGTTCGACCTCGGCCTCAACTGCCTCCTCGACGGCATCGCCGCCCGCCTGAACATTTGAGGACGGCCGCATCGGGGCTCGAGCAGACAGCGAACAACCCGTGGCGCGAGCGAGACCGGACAGACGAGGTTGTCGCCATACGGCCATCCACGATGCAGGCGGAGCCCTTCAACCGGGGCACGGCATTTGAGGTGTTGCGGGATAACCTTCGTTATCTGGCAAGATAGCGATCATGGACGTGTGCGAGCTGGGACACCGCTGCCCAGCACGGACGCTTCGTTTCCCGGTTATCTGGCAACCCGGCGAATGGCGGAGGTCGGCACGGTGGATCCGGTCATCGCCGAGCAGCTCGGCCGCACCCGCTCGCCCGCCATCTCGACGACTTCCTCACCGACCTGGCCAACGCCGGCGCCTCCGCGCACACCCGGCGCGCCTACCGCGGCGACCTGATCGCCTTCGCCGCCCACTACGGTGAGGAGACCGGCGCACTGTCTGCCGCGCCGGTCCGCGCCTTCCTGGCCGAACTCATCGACCTGTCGCCGGCCAGCCGCAAGCGCAAGCGCGCCGCAATCGCCTCCTTCACCAAGTGGGCCGTCCGGCACGACCTCCTGCAGGCCAACCCGATGGACCGCATCGACACCGTCAAGGTGCCCAAGAGCCTGCCGCGCCCGGCCACAGGCGCCGACGTCGCCAAGGTGCTGGCCGTGATCTGCTCGCGGCGGCCGCGCAAGGACTTGCCGCTGGACCGGCTGCGCGACCGGGTGCTGTTCGAGACCGCCTACGTCTGCGGCGCTCGCGCCTCGGAGGTGTGCGGCCTGTACGTCGAGGACCTTGACCTGCGGCTGGACGACGAACACGTCCGCATCCACGGCAAGGGCGGCAGCGTACGCACCGTGCTGCTCGACGATCGCGGCTACGTCACCCTGCTCAAGCTCTATCTGGCCCGCGTCGGCTACACCGCCGGGCCGCTGTTCCGCGCCTCCATCAACGGCCGCGGCGGTCCGCTGTCCTACGACGCCGCCCACCACCGCTGGCAGCGCTACTGCGCCGCCGCACGCGTTGAGATCGACATCCACCAGCTACGGCACGCCCACGCCACCGAACTCATCAACGCCGGCGTCTCCATCGAGGCCGTCCGCCGCCGCCTCGGGCACGCCTCCACCGAGACCACGCAGCTGTACGCGTTACTCGACGACAAGGTCGCCGACGCCGAGATCCGCGCCGCCCGCCGACGCCGCGACCGGGCAACCCGCTGAAGAACCTTCACGACCAAGAGCGACCTCACTCCCTGCGACCAAGATCCTTCTCAGCGCCAACGGCTGTCCGCCGGTTCCTCGCCCCCGGGCCCCTGCAGGACTACAAACTGGTGATCTCGCCTCGCGCCGTTGGCTGTTCGACGGCACGGCCTGTCGCGAGTTCGGGGACGTACGTGTAGATCGTGGAGCGGCCACTCCTGCCGCATGCCGTCCAACCACCCGCGGGAGCCCCGGCCCGCCCTCGCCGGCTGGGCGGTCGAGTGTCATCCCGAGCTCACCGCGGCTGAGAGGTCCTCCGCTGGGACGACGCCGTCGCGACCTCCGGAGGAGGCGGGTGAGACCCGGTGACGATGTGCGGGGCATCGCCGCGGCGGCAGATTGGGCCGGGTGAACACCTCTGCTCCAGGAAGCCGCCGGACGAGCGTGCCGGTCCTGATCATCGTCGTCTGGTCGGTGAGTTATCTGGCCCTCGGCCTGCTCTGGGCTTTTGGAGGGCCCGGATATCCGTTCGACGCCGGCCGTACGGGGGCGGGCAACACCCTGCTCGATCCTCTTCCGCCGGCGGCCGGCGGGGGCCTGCTGGCGATGTCGGCGCTGGTGGCCGGCGTTGTCGCCGTGCTCGCCGCCAGAGGCCCGCTCAACCGGGCCCCCGCCGTCGTGGCCGTCGTGGCCGGAGTCGGCCTGGCGGTCCTCCTGCCCGACGTGCGCATCATGATGACCGCCGGCTACCTGCCGGTGATGCTGGCCGCCGCGCTGGTCGGCCAGGCCGAATTCTCGATGATCGCGACCATGCTGACGTGGCCGAGCGTCAACCTGCTCATTCTGATGGCGGCCGGCGTCAGCCTGATGCTTTTGGGGACACGCGCGCTGATCGGAGGGTCCAGACGGCCCGGCAGCGCCGCCGGCGCGCTACGGATCGGGCAGTACGCGACGGCTGTCGCGGTCGCCGTCCCCGTCGTCTACGCCGTCACCCGTTTCGGCTGGCTCCTGGGCGTGCCCGTCGGCATCAGCGACCAATTCCTGGCCGATATCGCCGAGATCACCCCGATCGGCGCCGGTCTCAGCACGCTCGGTCTCCTCGGCGCGGTCCTGACCGTCGGCTTGGTACGGCCCTGGGGGGAGAACTGGCCGCGCTGGGTGCCGTTCCTGCGGGGGCTGCCGATTCCGGCGCGATTCCCGGCCTGCGCGGCTCTGGCCGTCTCCCTACCCATCACCTCTGCCGGACTGATGTACGTGCGCAAGAAGCTCACCGGCGAGCAGGTTGGCCCGGCGGGCGCTGCCGGCGAGTTGGGTGCCTGGCTGCCGGAGATGTTGTGGCCGCTGTGGGGTGTGGCCTTGGCGGTGGCCGCGCTGGCCTACCTCTCACGCCGTCGGCACCTCGCTCACGCACGCCGACCATAATGGTGGACGTGCGAGAGTCCCGGTCTACCGGCGCCGCGGTGGACTCCCTTCTCAACCGGCATCAGGTGAGCGCCGATGCCGTGCTCGCCGTCCTGCTCGTCCTGCCGCTCGGCCTGGTCTCGTTGGGCCTGCTCCGGGCCTCGGACAGTCCCCTGTCGCTCCGCCTGCTCGCGGGTCTCGGCCTGCTGGTGCTGCATGGTTGCGTTGTTCCGCGTCGGCTGCGCCCGCTGGCGGCGTACGGGCTGGCCGCAGCGGCGATGCTGCTGCTGGTGGCGTTGCCGCCGCTGCACGACCCGGGCGGCGCCTACTATCCGGCGGTGCTGCTGCCGAGCACGCTGGTCTTCGGGCTGCTGCTCTACACGGCGTCCGGCCGGCTCGACCTGCTGCCTGGCCTGGTCTGCCTGGCCGTCGCCCTGGCGGGTGTGGGCCTGCTCCTGGCGCGTCTGTGGAATCCGGCCTCGTGGGGCGGGTCGTCGGGTTCCTACGAGCTGGTCGCGTGGCGGATCGGGCTGTCGGTCGGCCTGGTCGCCGTGGCGGCGTGCCTGTGGTCGCTGGGCCGCCTCAGCCGTATGCGGGGGTTGTTCCTGTCCGAGCTCCGAGCGAAGGCCGAGCGGGCCGAAGCCGACCGTGCGCTGGAGCGGAAGGAGGCAGCGCGGGCCGAGCGCGACCGCATCAGCCGCGAGATGCACGACGTGGTGTCCCACTCGCTCGCCGTCATGGTCAGCCAGGCGGAGGGTGGTCGGCTGTCCGATCCGGACTCGCCCGGGGCGGGTGTGTTCGCCACCATCGCCGGGGTCGGGCGCGAGGCCCTGCGCGACATGCGCGGGCTTCTGGGGGTGCTGCGCGCCGACGGCGGCACCGCTCCGCAACCGGGCCTCGGCGACCTGTCCGACCTGCTCGACCATGTGCGCGATGCGGGCGTACGCGTCGCCGTACAAGAGGCCGGGGACGCCCGGCCGCTGCGCCCCGCCGCCGACCTGACCGCCTATCGCGTCATCCAAGAGGGGCTGACCAACGTGATCAAGCACGCGGGGGCGTCGGCCGCGGCCGACCTGACGCTGGCGTGGCGCCCGGACGAACTGCACATCACTATCACCAACGATGGCGACGGCCCGCCCGCCGAAGGGGCCGGCGTCGGGCTGACCGGGATGCGCGAACGGCTCAGCATGGTGGGAGGCACTCTGAAGGCCGGTAGACGCGCCGGCGTCGGCTTCGTCCTGTCGGCCACCGTGCCCTATGAGCCGAGGAGTCTCCCATCATCAGGATCATGATCGTCGACGATCAGGAGCTGCTGCGCAACGGCCTGACCATGGTCGTCAGGTCCCAGCCCGACATGGAGGTGGCCGCCGAGGCCGCTGACGGCCTGGCGGCCCTGAAGGCGTTGGAGTCGCGGCGCGTCGAGGTGGTGGTGATGGACATCCGCATGCCCCGGATGGACGGTGTCACAGCCACCCGGGAGATCCAGCGGCTGAACGACCCGCCGAAGGTGCTGGTGTTGACCACGTTCGACCTCGACGAGCACGCCCTGGCCGCGCTACGGGCCGGTGCGAGCGGGTTCATGCTGAAGGACGCGCCAGGAGAGGAGATCATCGCTGCGATCCGGCACGTGCACCGGGGCGACTCGATCATCGCGCCCGCCACGACCCGCCGGCTCATCGGGCGGCTCGTCGCGAAGGCCGACACCGACCCGGAGGCTGTGCTCAAGATGCTCACGGAACGTGAGCGTGAAGTCTTCCTCAGCCTGGCCAGGGGCGCGTCCAACGCCGAGATCGGGGCCGAGTTGTTCTTGTCGGAGACCACGGTCAAGACCCATGTGGGGCGCATCCTGACCAAGCTAGGGCTGCGCGACCGGGTCCAGGCGGTGGTCCTGGCGTACGAATCCGGCGTTGTCACTCCGGGTGAGCGTTAGGCAGTGGCCCGACCTGGGTCAGACCACCGAGTACACCCGGCTGACGTCTTCGCCGCGCTGGCCGAGTTCATTCGCGAGCTCATCGTGGAAGGCACCTATGAGGGCCTGGCCGCCGCTCGTGCCCGTGGCCGGCGTCTCGGGCGCCCGCCGGCGATGTCGCCCGAGCAGATCCGGCATGCCCGTGACTTGCTCACCCGGCCGGACAACACCGTCTCTTCCATCGCCCGGCTTCTCGGCGTCAGCCGCTCCACGATCTACACGTACGTCCCCGAACTCGGGGTCCCGGTAGCAATGAAGAAATTTCCAACGAAGTATCGCCTGGCCTGGGGTAACAGCAGCATTTGACGACTGGATGATCACTGCCGCTACGTTCGTTCCGGTTTCGTCCGGTACGGCAGGTAGAAGTGGTGCGTTGTCCGAGAAGATGTTCTCCGAGGAACAGATGGACGAAGTCGGTCTCGCCAAGGGCGACGTATCCGATCAACTTCTGACCATCGAGCGTCTCGATACCGAGCGCCATCTGTTCGAAAGTGTTGCGTGGCCTGCTCTGCCCCTTCTCGATGTTCTGAGCTAGGGAGATTGGCGGATCTCCGCCCATCCATCGGCCCACCTGCGGGTCGTGATACCAGCGCCACATCGCTTCGCTGTCATCCGGCTCAAGGGCTCGCAGGCGAACGCGTTCTCCAGTCAGCAAGGGAGCCTCCTCATGGTGGACGCCAACGTGTATCAAAGCATCGATTTAGACACAACAGAATTTCCGTCCTCAACAAGTTTCGTGGGAGCTGCACCTGGATCTGATCTGCGGAGACGTCGCACCTGCGCCGCCATGTCACACCCGAGGTGCCAGCCCTGACAGGACCACGACGCGTGGCCAGCACACTGAGGCCTCCCGCGTAACCGAAGATCACGGATGGTGATCGTCGCGGTCGGCTCGCGTGCCGTACGGCGTGGCCGGGCCGTAGACCCAAGGCAGTGAAGCCCCTGCTAGAAGTGGTCTTGCGACAGATCAGCTTCCGAGCAGAGGCTTCACGTGTCCAACAGCGTCACATATACCGCCGTCCTTGACGTCCAGCGGGAGACGGTCGAGTTCCTGTCCGGTCTTCTCGCAGGTCACCGGGCCAATCTCGGCACTCGGGCCGGGACTCGCGCGCTCGGGCCGTTCAATCAGGCGGTCTTGGTGCTGCGCTGGTTCCTGGACGGCACCCGAGTCCGGCAACTGGCCGCCGACAACGCCATCGGCAAGAGCACCGCCTACGACTATCTGCACGAGGGCATCGACGTGATGGCCGCCCAGGCGCCAGACCTGGCCACCGCGCTGGCCGAAGCTCAGCGCGACGGAGCCGGTCACCTCAATCTCGATGGCACCGTGCTGCGTACCGACCGGGTCGCCACCCCCGGCCCGAACGGCGCCGACCTGTGGTGGAGCGGAAAACACAAGCACCACGGAGGTAACGTCCAGGTGCTGTCCGATCCTGAGGGATGGCCACTGTGGACCTCGCCGGTCCGGCCAGGCCGCGAACACGACACCATCTGCGCCAAAGCGGCCGACGGCCTGCTGGCCATGCTGGAACAGGTTGCCACCGAACAGGGCCTGCTCACCCTGACCGACCTGGGATATGAGAACCTCAGCCCGGCTGTGCGCCACCCGGTGAAGAAACCCAAAGGTGGCGAACTCACCATCAAGATGGAAGAGGCTCGCAGGGGCACGGCGTCCTTCACAGCTCGGACGAGGCGTCGGCCCGTCAGACGCAGCGGAGTACTGCCAGCCCCGGCCCCCTTCTATTCAGGCAACCTGCTGGAAGGGTTGGCTGCGGCGCCGGCCCGGTCGTCTCCGGCGACGCCGAGACGTGCGGTCGGTCGCTTGCCGGTCGATCATGGCCACCGGGGCGGCGACTCCCGCTCACCACGAACGCGGTCCTCTTGGGGGATGACCCCGATCGCGACCTCCGGAGGATCTCGTCGAGACCTGACGACGACGTCCAGGGCACCCCCGGGGTGGCAGATTGGCGGAACCGTAGAACGCAATCTACCGAGGGAGCCGCGACGTGACCGATACGAAAAAGCTGTGGGGACGACGTGGAATTGCCGGACTGGCTGCCACGCTTGCGTTGATCACCGGAACGGCGACGGCGTCCTTCGCCGGAACCGCGCCTTCCGACCCTGGGCCCCGGCTGTCCGGATCCGCGGGCGGCAAACTGACCAAGACGTTCGGATCTTGGGCCGGGGACCCGGTGAAGTTCCAGATCGAGGCCCGTGGCGGACCCGGCACCACGAAGGGGACTTTCAAGGTGTTCCACGGGAAGGGCAGGACCGGTGGCGTCGTCGCCGAGTTCGAGGGGAAGATCACCTGTCTGCTGGTGGGCGGTGAGGTCGCCGTCGCCACCGGCGTTATCACCCGTGGTTACGCGAACCTTACGGATGAGAAGAACACGGACGTCACCGGCCAGAAGGTCTCGTTCACCGTGCACGACAACGGCCGTTCCGACAGGCTCTACTGGATGTGGGGGTTCATGAACGCGCCGATCAACGATTGCCAGGGCACGGCGCCGATTCTCAAGACGAGCCACGGGGACTTCAAGGTCCATGACTGACAGGGCAGGCGATCTGGCGCACGTCGGGCGAGGTCGCGCACCCTGCATCCGCGCGGAGGTGACTGCAATGCCGTAGACGCCGTCGCGACCTCGGGAGGATCCCGCGGCGACCTGAGGACGATGTGCGGGGCGTCGCCGCAGCGGCAGATTGACAGGAACGCCGGGGCCCTGGGATGTACCCCGATGGATGGCATGGGGCCGGTCCCAATCTTGCCAAAAAGCCGCTACGGTCCCGCCGATTCCCGATGTGTTCCCACAGAGACGGGGGGATCTTTAAAGGTGCAGGTAAGAGCATTATCGCGGAGGGACTGTAAAACCGTCGGCTCAGC
The DNA here is from genome assembly GCF_040614275.1 of Streptosporangium sp. NPDC006013. NCBI lineage: Bacteria > Bacillati > Actinomycetota > Actinomycetes > Streptosporangiales > Streptosporangiaceae > Streptosporangium > Streptosporangium sp. NPDC006013. The sequence goes on along the minus strand of NZ_JBEXUE010000006.1, from coordinate 48,914 downwards.
CTACGCAGGTTCAAGTCCTGCACCTGCCACACCAGCAGAAACAGCCCTCTCACCAGCGGAAACGCGGTGAGGGGGCTGTTCTCGTATGTCCGGCTGTTCATGGTCGTCAACGGCGATCTACGGCTGATCGTTCCCAATGCGTTCCCACGGGGATCAGCCCTTGGTGGCCTCCGAGATCCGCCGCATGGCCTCGCCATCCTGGCCGTGGATGCACTTGGCATAGACCCGATGAAGCACATCCACGCTGCGTCCCGCCCACTCGGCGACCTGGGGCGCCGGGACCCCGGCGTTGAGCCAGGTGGACACTGCCGCGTGCCGTAGCGCGTACGGCACATCCATGAGGGGTGAGGCGGCCTCTTCAAGGAGTGAACGCCTTATCCCTGCTGGTGAGGGATGCCGCATGTGCGGGTGCGTAGTAAGTCGCCCTCCGTGCTGGGGCTTGCGGGGCAACGATCGCAACCTATAGGTTGCCAATTAATGGCAACCCGCGGGTTGCGAAGGAGAGTGAGCATGGTTTCGGACGCGATCGAACGTGTGGTGGTGCTGCGGCACCCCATCGAGCGGGTGTGGGCCGCGCTGACCACCGCGGAAGGGCTCTCGCGGTGGTTCGGTTCGGTGGCGGAGATAGATCTGCGGCCCGGTGGGCGCGCGTTCTTCCGTTGGGACGACCTCGGCGAGGAGTCCGTCGCCACCATCGCGGTGGTCGACCCACCACACCGTTTCGCGTTCAGGTGGGCAATCGAGGGCCTGCCGGAGGATGACGTTCTCCAGACGTTTGTGGACTTCACCCTGGAGCCCGTACCGGACGGCACTCGGCTACGCCTCGTAGAGAGCGGATTCGCCCAGGCCGCCGACGACGTGGCCCAGTCTGCCCGCAAGGCCAACAGTCAGGGATGGGACACGGAGCTCGTCGACCTGGGGGCCTACCTCGATGCGGCCGCCTGATGTGGAGGGGCAGGCCGTTGCGGTGTTCGCGGCGCTCACCGATCCAACGCGGCGGGCGCTGCTGGAGGAGCTTGCCCGCGCCGGGCCCGCAACCGTCACTGATCTGGCGCGGCGGTTGCCGATCAGCCGCCAGGCGATCGCCAAGCACCTGGGCCAGCTCTCCGAAGCGGGCCTGATCAGCTCCGGCGAACCGGCCGGCCGCCGCCATCCCTACCGGTTGGAACCAGCCGCCATTCGCACGGCCCAGGTGTGGCTGGCCAGGCTCGCCAACAGGTGGGATGACCGGCTGGCCGCGCTGGAAGGTGCATTGGACGCCACTGACACGAACCAAGGAGTCACGCAACAATGAGCAAGCCTGAATTCACCGCCGGCCTGAACATCGCCATGAAGATCCCCAAGGCGCAGTACGAGGCCACCGTGGCCTTCTACCGCGACACTCTGGGCTTCGAGGTCAAAGAGGACGACGTCTTCTACGCTCCGACCGTCTCGAGAACTCATTCGGTGCGGTTCGGTCCCAATACGCTGTGGCTCGACTGTGTCGACAACTACAGCCAGCCCGACCTGTGGCTGCAGCTGCACACCGGTGACCTGGACGCGGCAGCGAGCAAACTGGCCGATATCGGTATCCACCCGTGTGACGAGGTCGAGCCCCTGGAGAACCTCGATTCCAGAACCCACTGGATCAAGAACCCGGCCGGTGTCATACATCTGCTTGCGGAGTCCGGCTGATCGTGATGTCCCGATGAGGTGAGCAGCTACCTCGGCGGTAGCGCGGAGCCAAACGCCCAGCTTCCCGAGTCGCTCAAGCTTCGATGACACAAGCCCAAGGTTTGCTGTCGCAGGACAGTCGCTCGTCCTGGATGATCACGATTGGGTGGCGGAGCGGCACGTCGTCGTGACATGAGTACGGCCATCGCCGATCTTCTGTTCTGCGAAGAAGTGAAGATCACAACAATGGCCGCAGGGTCCAGTATGACGGGTGTACCGCTGCGCGCGGGAGTGGCAGCAACGACGAGTGCGTCATCGATGGCGAAACTGGCCGAGTTCCGCGGGGGCTGGTATGACTGCCTGACCGTGCGCGCGGACGCGTTATTCGAGCTCACGGACGCGGTGTTGTCCGCGCCGACGGTCACCTCGCTGCCGTATCTGAGCCTGGAGCCGGTCTTTCGCCGCAGCTGGGGCAGCCTGTACGACGCGCTGGCCACAGGCCGGATCGATGCGGAACGGGTGGGTGAGTTGCTGGTGGCCGCTGGCCCGCCCGAGTGGCCGCTGACCTTCGCGGTGGACGCCAGCACCCACCCGCGACCGTACGCCGAGACCAGTCCCGGCCGGGAGTGGCACCATCTGTCCGGGCCAGGCGGGGTGGACGGTGGGGTACCCGGCTGGGCCTGGCAACACGTGACACAGCTCAATCTCGATCACGATTCGTGGGTCGCGCCGATGGATGTGGTCCGGGTGCCGACCGGCGGGCCGGCGCAGACGCTGGCCGCTGTCGAGCAGATCCGCGCCCTGGCCGGGCGGCTGCGCGCGGCCGGACGCACCGGGCGCAAGCTGTTCGTCCACGACACCGGATACGACCTGGCCGTGCTGGTCTATGAGCTGCACGGCGAGCACGATGTGACCGGCGAGCACGCCCAGCACTGCGCCGACCTGCCCGAGGGCACGCACCATCAGCTGTGCGGGGTGCACACCACGGTGGGCAACGACGACATCGAGGTGCTGGTGCGCATTCGTAATGATCGGCTGCTGTACCGTGATCCGCCGCCTCGCCTGCCCGGCGGACGCCGCCCCGCCCCGAAGCCGATGTGGCTGTTCTGGTCCGGCCAGGGCAGCCCCGATCTGGAACGATGCTGGAGATCCTACCTTCGCCGATTTGACATCGAGCACTACCTGAAGTTCCTGAAAAGCGTGCTGAGCTGGACGAATGTCGCCCCCCACCACCCGGAACAGGCGATGCGCTGGACCTGGGTACTACTGGCCGCCTACGCCCAGCTCCTGCTCGCCCGCAGCCTCGCCCAAGATCAACGCTCCCCTTGGGAACGCCGTCACCACCGCCGGCTGTCACCCGGACGAGTCCGCCGGGATTTCGCCCGGGTACTACCGATCATCGGCACCCCGGCTACCCCTCCAAAACCCTCCAAGGCGGGTCCGGGACGACCTCGAGGACGGACGAGCACCCCAGCTCAGCGTCACCCCACGCTCAAGAAGTCAGCGTGATCGCGTTAAAACGCAAGGCGTTGCGGTCCGACGTAATCGCACACGAGAGCGACCCGCATACAACCGCCGAGGTGCTTCTATCGGAACATGTGGAAACGGCAGAGGTGAAGCTCTTACATTCCGCCTCGTGGCGCGCAGAGGAAGGTGACGTAATTCTCACTTACGTTGCGATAATTTCCTGCACGGACCTAGTTCGCGATCAGTGGAAGCAGGCAAGTCCGATCAGCCCTGCTCTTCCCGAAGCGGTCGGCAAGCCAATTCCGGTCCAGGCCAACGAAGCGCCGATTCCTCGCTATATCGACGTTCTCATGCATGGCCTACGCCATCTTCTTTTCCTTCTTCACACTGATTCGGTCGCACGCGCAGCGCTCTGTGACCGATGGAAGGGGCACCTTGTCGCCTTCCTGCCTGCGCTCGCCGGTATGTATGACCATGAGCGAGGAGAAAAGCCGATCGTATTGCCCGATGCGGCGATTCTCCAGTAACGCGGATTCCGTCAAGTCGTAGGGTGAGGGCATGAAAAGCGCTATTCCTGAACAGCTCGACCTGCAGAGGCAGGCGTATGAGGTTCTCGGGCATATGCTTTAATGGACAGGTAGAGAACGACTGCCTGTTATCTCGTGGAAAGTAAGTGACGCGAAATCCGGGCCAACGCTCACGGGGGAGTGCAGTGCGACTGATCCCATAGAGCGTCACAGTGACTTCAACGCTTGGCGAACCGCACTGAGCGCTGAGGAGTGGCCCAACGGAATCCGGCGGGATGGGTGCCTGCATCTACACGCATCGGTTGCGGACTACGAAGGGGTAACCATCGTGATCTTCGCTGACATCTACGACGACGAGAGATGACCCGGCGACACGTCGGAGATCCTCGGTGCCCTTGCGCGGAGTCGTCGTTCGGGATGTACCCCAGGGCCCCGGCGTTGATTCGTTCAACCAGCTGCGCGCCATCTTGGTCCACGCCGACCCGCAGTTACGCGAATCCCTGGCCGGGCTCGGTCCGGCCACGCTCATCCGCCGCTGCGCCGACCTGCCCGAATCCGAGGCGGACGACATTCACACCGCCGCCACCGGCGTGCTGCGCACCCTCGCCCGGTTGGCTTAGATGGACGTCATGTGTGCCCTTCTTCGCCCGAGCCCTCAGTACGGCACCCGCGGTTCCGGAATGATCCTGACGTTCTTCGGCACCGTCTGGTGGCTCGTCGGCTCCGTCGTCCTGGACGGCTCCGCCCGTACCGCCGCCCTCGTCGCCGGAGCCGTCCTCGCCGTGACCCTGTTTGTCCTTGCTGCCCGCCTCGACGGAACCGGCGGGCGCGAGGCGTACGAACGCAGCGCGCGCGCTTTCAAGTGGAGTAACGTCGGCCAGGGAGTGGGGATCGCGGTCGTCATCGTGGTCGGGAACATCACCGGCGGGTACAGCTGGATACCGGCACTCATCGCGATCGTGGTCGGCGCGCACTTCTTCCCGCTGGCGCGACCGTTCGGCCGCCTCGAGTACCGCTGGACCGGCAGCCTGCTCATCGTCGTCGGCGTGGCCGGCTGCGCCATGGCGCTCTCCGGGGCCTCGGAGTCCGGGGTCCAAACCGTGGCCGGTCTGGGCTCCGCCACCGTCCTGTGGGCCACGACGGCGTGGCACCTCGTCTCCGGCGTCCCTGACAGATCCACGCCGCGACAGCAAAGCGCCGACACAGGTTCCTGATATGTGTCACGGCCGCGATCGCTTCGATCCCGCAGCGGCCAGTCCTTGTAGTGGTCGACCACGGATGTCAGGCCGCGCTCAGCCAGGGCAATGATGTCGGGCTCGCCGACGTCCAGGCCGGTGGCCTCGCTGAGCATCTCCGCGCATCTGCGCGCGCCCAGCGGCTGCGGCGGAATCGCCTGGCGCAGCTGGGTGGCCCGGCCGGCCAGGTCCTCGGCGGCGGCCCGGGTCCAGTACGGATCCCGGTCCGGGGCGCCGATCAGCCCGGCGTCCTCGGCCCGGCGCCAGTCGCCGAAGGTGAGCCCCAGCAACTCGGGCTGTCGTTAAGGACGGTGTCACCAGGTACACGCGAAGCGACATTCCGATTGCCGCACTCAGCCTCCTCGACGGCCGACAGGCCAACGGCCTCGCGTTCTCGCCACGGAGACCTCCGGTGGTCCTAGGTCCAAGGTCCCGGATCATGCTGACCGGACGTCCGATGTCGTGGCCCGCGGCGAGCGGCATATTCGTCCTGAAGACAGCACAGAGCACGCAGGGAGGGGAGGGGCGATGACCGGACCGGACGGACCGAGCCCGGGCGCCGCCCACCCCAGTGCCCTCAAGGGGTGTGCCAACAAATGTCCGCCGGTCCCGGTGCAGCCATGACAGGCCACCGAACCACACACGGACGAAAGGCACACCCATGTCCACAACTCAGTCCCCGGCCCGCAGCCGACGGCCGGGATGGAGCCTCGCGCTGCTCGCGCTCGGGCATCTGATCATCAGCCTCGACTTCACCATCATCTATGTCGCCCTGCCCGACATCGCGGCCGATGTCGGTTTCACACCGCACACCCTGCAATGGGTGGTCACCGCGTACGTCGTCCTCTACGGAGGCTTCCTGCTGTTCGGCGGTCGGCTGTCCGACCTGATGGGACGCCGGCGGATGTTCGTGCTCGGCATGGCGCTGTACGGCGTGGCCTCCGTGCTGGGCGGCCTGGCCACGGCGCCGGCGGTGCTGCTCGCCGCGCGCGCCTTGCAGGGCCTCGCCGGCGCGGTGCTGTTCCCCGCGGTGCTGGCCCTGGTCAACACCGCCTTCGCCGAGGGCAGGGAGCGCAACCGTGCGCTGACGGTCTGGGCCATGGCGGGCGCCGGCGGGCTCACCGCGGGCGCACTGGCCGGCGGGGTGCTCACCCAGGCCCTGGGCTGGCAGGCCGTGTTCTACGTCAACGTCCCGCTGGCCGTCGCGGGTGCCGTCGCCGCCTTCGCCCTGCTGCCCCCCGACGGCCGCATCACCAGAGGAAGCGTCGACGTGCTCGGAACCTTGACCGGTACCGCGGGCATCACGCTGTTGATCTTCGCGGTCGCGCACGGCTCCGAGGTCGGCTGGGCACGGGCCGAGGTGATCGCCGCGGCCGTTCTCGCGGCGGTCCTGCTGGCCACGTTCCTGCGCGTCCAGGCCCGGGGTCGGACACCGCTGATGCCGCTGCGACTGTTCCACAACCGCGCGCTCAGCGGAGCGGTCGTGGTCATTCTCGTCTTCGGACTGACGATGCAGGCCGTGCCGTACTTCCTGACCCTGTACTTCCAGGACGTCCTTGGCTTCAGCGCCCTGGAGACCGGGCTGGCGTTCCTTGGCCCGACCCTGTCGATCACGGCAGGAAACTTCCTCAGCGAGAGGCTGATCCACCGCTTCGGCACCCGGAGCGCGCTGATCATCGGCATCGTCGTCAACGCCGTGGGCGCCGTGTTCCTCGCCCCCGGCATGCACGCGGACGGATCCATCCTCACCGTCCTGGCCGGGATCGTCGTCATCGGTCTGGGCATGGGCATCACCTACGAGGCCATGTGGATCGCCGCCGGCACCGGCGTCTCGGCGGACGAACAGGGCCTGGCCTCCGGGGTGGCCTCCACCGCGCTGCAAGTGGGAACCGCCGCGGGTCTGGCGGTTCTTGTGGCTGTCGCCAACCACGACATCGAAGGGCTGTCCGGGCAGGCCCTGCGTGTCGCTTCCGCCGAGGGAATGCGCACCGCCGTCTATGTCCTGGGCGCCGTCATGCTGACGGCCGTCCTGGCCGCCCTCAGGCTCCCCGGTCCGCGTGCCCGGGCCGCCGCGGCCGCGTCCCAGCCCGTCCCCGATCCGGACGCCGCCGACCTGCGCCCCATCGGCTGACAGCGTCCGCGGCTCCGGCGTCCGGTCGCCGCCGCTCTACCTCACCTCTCGGCGACCGGTCCGGCTCGGACCCGTCACCGCCTCCCGGTCACGCGTCCCAGGTGACCGGGAGGCTTTTGACCCCGTTGACTCAGCCGACGCGATGACCGGGGCAGACCCTCCACGGGGGCGCCGGGAACGGGCCGCGCCCCATAGTGGCCTCCTCAGCGGGGGTTCAGGATCTCGGTGATCCGGATGAACCCGTCTGTGCCGTGGCCCCGTCCGATGGCGCGACGCGCCATGCCTTCGGCCGCACGCATCACACCCGCGTCGATGCCATGGGCCTCGGAGGTGTGAACGATATGGGCCATGGACGATACCGCCGAGGTGATCGGGTTGCCTTCGCCGGAGAACCTGCCGCTGTCCACTTCCTCTGCGGCCTCCTCGAAGAGAGGCGGGAGAATCGCGCCGATGCCCTTGGCGAACGGTGCCAGCTCCCGTGCGGTGACGCCTTCTGCCCTCGCCACGGCCAGGGCGTGCGCATAGCCCGCCATCGCGGTCCAGAAGATGTCGAGCAATGCGATGTCGTATGCGGCCGCCCGGCCGATTTCCTCACCGAGGTGGGTGTGGTTGCCACCCAGAGCGTCCAGCACCGGCCGGTGCTCCCGGTAGATCTCCTTGGGGCCACTGTGCAGGAACACCGCGGCCGGCGTGCCGATGGTCGTGGTCGGAGTCATGATCGCACCGTCCAGGTACCCGATGCCGTGCTCGGCCGCCCAGGCCGCGGTGTTCCGGGCCCGGTCGGGGGTGTCGGCGGTCAGGTTCACGACCGTGTGCCCCTTGAGCGCGTCGGTGACCGCACCGCGCCGCACGATGCCGTCCACCGCGTCGTAGTTCACCACGCAGACCACGGTCAACCTGCTTGCGGCGACCGCCTCCTCGGCCGATCGGGCGCCGACCGCGCCCCGCTCGACCAACTCCCGATCCCTGCCCGGCGTCCGGTTCCAGACCGTGGTCCGCAGGCCGGCAGCCAAGAAGGCGCCGGCCAGAGCCCTGCCCATCGGCCCCAGGCCGAGCACGGTGACGGCAGACTGTTCGGTGTGCGAGGTCATGCCTCAACTCCCTTAGAAATAACAACAAGCAGCAACGAATAGGACGAAGATGACGCGCAGTCGCGCCCAGGACCCGAATGTGTGCGGAGTGACTGCCGCGATCGCCGTGATCGACGGCAAGTGGAAGACGATTTTGCTCTGGCTCCTGGAGTCCGGCCCCCGCCGCCCCGGCGAGCTGCGCCGGCGGCTGCCGGGCCTCACCGAGAAGGTGCTGACTCAGACGCTCCGGGAGATGGAGGCCGACGGACTGGTCCACCGGGAGGTGCACGATGTTCGGCCACTGAAGACCGTGTACTCCCTGACCACGTTCGGCCGCGAACTCTCCGAAGCGTTGACGCCTCTTTCCGACTGGGGCCACCGCCGCTTGGAGAAGCTGGCCGAGGCCCAACCGGTCTCCTGATGCACCGCCAACCTCCCCGTCGCACCTGGATCTGACGGCCCTCCGACCGCCCACGACCAAGCTTCAGGCCGCCCCGGCCCGGCCGACAAGTACCCACAAAAAAGTGGCTACCGGGTGCCAGTGCGGCCACGGCTGCCCGAACAGCCCGGAACGCGGTCCCTCCAGCAGCCGTGACACCGAGCACCGCACCATCGTCGAGATGATGGCCAAGGGCACCTACGACCGCCCGTGCCAGAGCGTGCAGGCAGCGCAGGAAGCCGCGATGCGGTCGGCGCTACATGTGGTGGGCGGTGATCGTGCGGGGCACCTGGTTCATCCATCGCCCCCTACCTTCAGGACCCACTTTCGCCCTATTCCTACCATCTCGTGAGATCTTCATTTTGGATCATGAAGAATTCACGCCCTGAGCGACTCGGGCTGGAGTTCAGGATCGACGAGCACTCGCCCGGATGTGATCTGCCCGGCGGGCCACGCCCCCTGTTCCGCTTCGGGTCCGCCACCCCGGCGGGGGTACGTCAAGTAGTACGCCGAGCTGGTCGAGGCCGACTGTCACGGGATCGCCGAGCCGTTCGACCAAGCTCGGCAGAAGGCTCAACTGACGCGGACCTCACCCGACACCACAACGCGATCGCTCTTCGTCCGCTACCGCCGCCTCACCAGATGAGACGACCTCTGAAGATCCGAACTCGGAGCAGGCCCTGGCACCAGGTCGAGTCACGAGGTGTTGTAGGTGCGAGAATGCGGCGTGATCAAACCCGGTGAACATATCCGGTCCTGGTCACCGCACTAGACAAAGGCCGTGACGCCCTCGTATTCCGCTACCGAGGCAGCACCGACAGTCTCGTACTGGAGCAGCAGCAGGCCGTTCGCCGTCACCTCGTGGCGGACGAGTTGAAGGCCGACGGGTCCGCTCGGGTGGTCGAGCAGCCGCCGCCCGGAACCGGTCACGACCGGGGCGACGACGAGCCGGAGCGTGTCGACGAGGCCCGCCGCCAACAGGGCGTTGCCGAGTCGCGCACTCCCGTGGATCTGGAGTTCCCGTCCTGGCTGCGCCTTGAGTTCCCCGACGGTCTGGATCGGGTCACCGCGGAGCACGGTCGTCGGATGCCAGCTCCCTTCGGTGCGGGTGTTGGTCACCACGTACTTCGGTAGTGAGTTCATCCGCTCGGTGTACGGGTCGTCCGGGTCGGTGATCTGCGGCCAGTCCCGGGCGAACGCTTCGTAGGTTCGCCGCCCGAGCAGCAGACCGTCGGCGAGGTCCAGCCAGTCGGAGGTACGCCGGACGAAGAGTTCGTCCAGGTGGGGCACGAGCCAGCCGCCCCGGGTGAAGCCGTCGCTCGTATCCTCGGTCGGCGAGCCGGGGCCCTGGCTGACCCCGTCGAGGGTGACGAACTCCGTGAGAGCGATCTTCACCGTGCGGCCTGGCTCTCCGCGACCACGGCGAGTTGCTTGGTGACCGAGCCATAGCCTTCGAAGAAGCCGAGTTCCTCATGGCGGGCGCGGGCGGCCGGATCGCCGTGCCGGACGATGATCCGGTAGTCCGTGCCGTCCGGATGATCGCTCAGCGTGATCTCGGCTGTCATGGGCACCGGCGCGGGATTCGCGGGGCGCCAGGCGCTGTCGATCGCGTTCGTGAACACAATCCGTTCGAGCTCGTCGACGACGAGGAAGCTCGCGTTGATGTGCGGAACGAAGTCCACCCCGTCGTCGCTCAGTCGCGTCACGAGCGCGCCGCCGGGCCGGACGTCGAGGCGGTCGACGCGGCACACGGTCGGTGCCGGGACCCACCACTTCTCAAAGCGGGACGGATCGGTCCACGCGCTCCACACGGCGGCGCGGGGGGCGCGGATGACCCGCTGCAGGGTCAGGTCAAGATCGGGGTTCATGGTTGTTCCTCCATCGGATCGGTGACGAGGCGTTCGAGCCGGTCGGTGCGCTCTTCCCAGATCTGGCGCTGCTCCGCGAGCCAGCCGTCGACGAGAGCGAGACGGTCGTGGTTGAGCACGCAGGTGCGCACCCGGCCGAGCTTGACCGTGCGGATCAGGCCGTTCTCCTCGAGCGTCCGCACGTGCTTCATAAAGGAGGGAAGGGTCATCGGGAACTCTCGGGCGAGATCGCCCACGCTCGTCGGACCGAGGCCGAGGCGTCGGATGACGCCGCGCCGCGTCGGGTCGGCGAGGGCGACGAACACGCCGTCGAGCTCGGCCGAATACTGTGCCATGCGGCTAAGTATTGCCCACCGAAACACTTAGCGCAAAGGCAAAGTATTCAGATCGTCCCAGGCGCCCGGCCATGACGCTGGCAGGCCAAGACCTTGATCGGCTTCGACGGCAGATCGGGCCCCTCCAGGCCGGTGATCCCCGCAGCGTCCCGGATCTTGATGCGGAACGGCGGCAGATCGGCCGCCCATCCGAATCCTCCACGACAGAGCGACACCTGCCGGAATCACCGCGCCCCTGGTCGATGAGCGGGTGCGAGTACTCAAACACCCACCGGAAACACCGGAAACACCGGAAACACCGGAAACACGGTGCACGCCAACGGACACCGCGCTAGCGGGCCACGTACGTGATCATCGCCGGGTGGTCGACCTGGACGGCGCCGTTGTAGCAGGTGACGTACCGGATGCTCACGTACGCCGGGTACGACTCCCAGGGGGCGAGCAGGTTGCAGAACTCCGAGCCATAGCCGAACGCGGTGACCTGGACGTTGTCCCGGTATCCGGTGTTGCCGAAGATCACCTGCTTCCTGGCGACCCCGGACCTGCTGAGCTGCACGCCCCCGGCCTGCGAGTTGTAGCTGACCTGGTACGGCGTCGGCAGGTAGACGCCCGGGGTGTCGGGGGCGTTGTCGAAGGTGTAGGCGAAGCGGTACGACTGGGGTGTCCAGGTGATGGCCCGCTCTCGGTGGTAGGTCAGGCTCCATCCGGTGTTCAGCGATGTGCCGGTGGCGTCGTAGCAGCGCACCACGATGCTCTGCGCGGCCGTCGTCGCGCTCCATCCGCCCAGCTTGCAGCGTGCCGGTACGGCCGGGTCGACCGCGGTGACCTGGATGTTCCCGGCGTGGCCCGCCGAGCCGAGCCCCGGCAGGGTGACCCGCCACGTTCCCGGGGCCGTCAACGGCTCGGCGGTGTTCACCGCGGTCGGCGCCGAGGAGTTGAACCGCGCGGCCACGGCGGAGCCGTCCCAGTGCACGTACCCGAACGCCTGGGGCGCGGGCAGGTACTGGGCGCTGTACCCGAAGGTGACGGAGAACCATGAGGTGATCGGGCCCACACCGTACCGGTGGCACTGCACCGCCACGATCTCGTCGGCGCCCGACTGCCACCAGCCCTGGACCTGGCACCAGTCGGCGGACTGGGAGATCGCCGTGACGTGGGCGACTCCCCCGGCGGCCATGCCGATCTGCGGGAACTTCACGAACACCTGGCCGGGGCCGCCCGGGGTGGCCTCGACCTTGAGCCCGTCCGGCCACGAGCCCGCCTGGCGCATGGAGTCCACGACGGCGCCGCTCCTGACGACGGCGAACCCCCAGCGGGGAGGCTCGGCCGCCGCGGCGTCCGTGGCGGCCGCGGCGAGCCCGGTCGCGGCCAGGGCCGCGATGCAGAGCGTTCGTACGATCACTGCCCATAGCCGGCGCATGTCATCCTTCGTCCACATCGGAGTGGTGGTCGTGAGCGGGGCTCAGGCTCTTGATAACCCGCCGACCGGGCAACTGAGAAGGCCCAATTTGACCGATGAACTTGACTCCTGTTCGACAGATACGGCCATGCCGTGGATGTCGATGCTGGGCTGGTTGGTGCGCCGGCGCGTCCCAACGCCACCGGCGGCCGAGGACTCCTCCTCTACCTGGCGGTCGTGCTCGATGTGTTCTCCCGGCGGATCGTCGGCTGGGCGATGGCCGAGCACATGCGCACCGAGCTGGTCACCGACGCCTTGGCGATGGCGATCCACCAGCGCCGCCCCGGCTCCGGGGTGATCCATCACAACGACTCCTTGAGCCCAGGCAGTACACCTCGATCGCGTTCGGTCGACGTTGTGAGCAGGCCGGCGTGCGCCCCTCGACCGGCCGGACCGGCACGTGCTTCGACAATGCCATCACCGAGAGCCTTTTCGCCTCACCGGAGTGCGAGCTGATCGACCGGCGAACCTTCCGCACCAGGTCAGAAGCCGAGCGCGCGGCACTCGCCTACATCGAGGGGGTCGTCGTCACTCCGCCAACGGACAACTCAGCCCTGCCGAATACCAGCGACGCCAAGCCCTCAAACCCATTCAAAAAGATGGTTATGCTGCCGCATAGCCGAAAGCCCTGATGTGTCTACCGAACCGGGGCAAATCCACACGAAGGGGAAACATCATGCAGTTAGGTAAGAAACTCACCGCCATCGCCGCTTGCGCCTTCATGGTGAGCGGGGTGCTGGCCACGGCGTCCCCCGCAGCGGCTACTGCGGCTACTGCGGGGGAAAGCTCAGCACGTTACTATTACGGGGCCATTGCCGTGGCACGGGACGGCAGTATCGGCAGGTCCTGGGACTACAGAACAGCGGCTGCCGCCAGAAAGCGGGCACTGAAGGGATGCGGCCACTCCAGCTGCAAAGTCCTTACCGCCTTCGTCAACGGTTGTGGCGCTGTCGCCTACAATTCCAGGAGAAACGTCTACTGGGGCGGCAGGGGGAGTACGGCCGCCAAGGCGAAAAGGAACGCTATAGCCAATGCGGGCGGCGGCCGCTGGGTCGCCTATCAATGCACCATACGATAACTAGTGTCCTGCGCCAGAAATTCGCTGTAGATATCGGGCGAGTGAGTCGAGGATTTCGTCAGCGGTCTTCTTCCATACGAACGGCTTGGGGTCGGCGTTCCAGTCGGTGATCCAGGCGCGGACGTCCTTCTCCAGAGCCCGGACGCTCTTGTGGGCGCCGCAGCGGATCTTCTGTTCGGTCAGGTAGCCGAACCACCGTTCGACCTGGTTGATCCAGGAGGAGCCGGCCGGGGTGAAGTGCATATGGAAGCGGGGGTGCCTGGCAAGCCACGCCTTGACCGCAGGGGTCTTGTGGGTGCCGTAGTTGTCGCAGACCAGGTGGATGTCCAGGCCTTCGAGCACGGTCTTGTCGATGGTGACCAGGAACTTCTTGAACTCCACCGCCCGGTGCCGGCGGTGGAGCTCACCGATCACCACTCCGTCGGCGACGTTGAACGCGGCGAACAGGCTCGTGATGCCGTTACGGGCGTAGTCGTGGGTACGCCGCTCCGGCATGCCGGGCATCATCGGCAGCACCGGCTCGGAGCGATCCAGCGCCTGGATCTGGGACTTCTCATCCACGCACAACACCACCGCCCGCTCGGGCGGGTTGTGATACAGACCGACGACGTCGACGACCTTCTCGATGAACAACGGATCACTCGACGGTTTGAACGTATCGGCCTGGTGCGGCTTGAGTCCGAAGTCCCGCCAGATCCGCCCGATGGTCGACTTCGACAGCCCGGACCGCCGGGCCATCGACGCCCGTGACCAGTGCGTGGCGTTCCTCGGCGTCTTCTCCAGCGTCGCCACCACCACGTCTTCGACCTGATCCAGCGTGATCGACGGCGGCCGGATCAGGCTCCGCCAGAAGGGCGAATCCAAAAGATTGATCACAACCCGATACGCGCCCTAGAGGTCATGAAACAGAGAGGACAGACGTGAGCCGCGAGCGGCGCCGCCGCGCCCGAACACACCGCGAGAGCAACGGCGTCAACACCTTCGCCCGTACGGTGGGCGGCGCGGTCGGCAGCCAGTTCGCCACCGCCGTACTGGCCACTATGACCGTGCCGGGAGCCACGGTCCCGCCGGTGGCGGGCCACTCCACGTCGTTCCTGATCGCGGCGGTCGCCGCCCTGCTCGGCGCCGCGACGATGCCGCTACTCCGCCCCCGGCCGACGGCCCCGATCCCGACCACAACCGGATGAACCCATCTATGGTTGGTGTATGGCGGACGTACTGGGAGGCCAGGGCGGCACCTGGACGTTCGACGACGACCTGCGCATCGGGCGGACCCGGATCGACGGCGCCTTCGCGGGCCGGTGAGCACGGCACGTGGGGCGTCACCCAGGGCCCGGCCACCGGCCGGATCCTCGCCTACCTGATCACCACCGGCAGCAGCGACGCCGCGTTTCGACGCATTCTCGCCGCTGCGTTGACCCCGCGGCAGACGAGAGGCCTCCCATGATCGACCCCTGGTTTGAGATCGAGCGGATCGACGACGACACCTTCGTCATCGCCGAGCCCTCGCACGTACGCAGCCATCTGATCATCGGCGACGAGCGGGCGGTGCTCTTCGATACGGGACTGGGCGTGCGGCCGATCCGTCCGGTCGTGGCGGAGCTCACCGACAGACCCGTGCTCGCCGTGGCCTCTCATCACCACTTCGATCACGTCGGCGGCAACCACGAGTTCGACGAGGTCGCTATCCACCATGCGGGCGCCGAACTGCTCGCCCAGGGACCGCCGCCCGGATGGCTGACGGCGTACTGGGAGGGATTCCTCGACTACGTCGAGCGCTTCTCTCCGGATGCGTCGACCGCCCGGCCGCTCCCCGCGGACTTCGCGCCGCAGCATCCGGACTTCCGCCCGAGTGCGGCCACGCGGCTGCTCGACGATGGCGAGGTGCTGCCTCTCGGCGGGCGTGATCTGCGCGTCGTGCATGTCCCCGGTCACACCCAGGACTCGATCTGCCTCGTGGACGAGTCCCACGGGTTCCTCTTCGGCGGCGACGCGATCGACACCGGCGGCATCTATGCCCACCTCCCCACCGCCGACCCCGCGCAGTTCGTCGCGTCGCTGCGACGGCTCGACGCGCTTCTGCCGTCCACGGTCGTGGCCGTGCTCAGCCCCCACAGCCGCACCGGTCGGCACGGTCGCGACGTCATCGGCAGGGAGGCGGACGCGATCGCCGCCGCACTCACGGGAGAAGTCGTGTTCGAAAGCGGGAAGGACTGCTTCCGGCAAGCGGCGTGCGTCGCGAGCATCGGCGACTTCGCGATCTACCTCGCGCCCGTCTCCCCCTAGACGAGTAAGTCCGAAGTTTCGGCACGCAGACGCAGGAAGGGCCTCCATGGTCCGGTTGTACGGCGAATCAGTGCTCAAGAAGGTCCGCCAACTGATCGAGTCGGTCAACGACACCCTCAAAGGGCAACTCGATCTGGAAGGACACGGCGGGCGGACCTTCGAGGGCGTCGCGATCTGGGTCGCTCAGCGCATCCTGGCGATGGCTGCGGCGATCTGGCACAACAACAAGATCGGCGCACCCCTCGCCCGGTCGCTGATCGCGTACGACCACTGATCAGTTCGGACTTACTCGTCTAGCCGCCCAGCGGATCAGGGATCAGATGGCGCGACCGGGGGAGAGCGGGTTCTGAGGATCGAACACGCGCTTGACGGCCAGAATGCGCGGCGACCCGATCAGATCCCAGGAGCACCCGCCCTGCGAGCCGCGCCGTCAGTGCCGCGGCCAGAGGACGACTCACATCCGCTAGTGGTGCTCATCACCCGGTCGGCGTCCCGGTCACCGTGACTCCCAGGGTGCGCCCGACCTCCGCCAGCGACTTGTCCTGCTGCCGCCGGTAGAGGGCGACCGGCTCGTCGATCGGAAGGCCGATCGACTCGGACAGCCGTCCCATGTCGTAGTCCTTCGCCTGCTCGGCGTCGTCCCGGGATCCCTTGTCGGCGAGATTCGATTGGAAGATGCCGGCCGCGGACCGCGGGAGGAAGTCCTCGTACACGATCGGTTCGGCGACGACCGCGCCCGAGGTGAGAAGCGCCCGCAGATCGCCGGTGCCGGTGTACGGGGCGCTCGATGCGACGCGGTAGGTGAAGAAACCGAGCCCGGAGAGGGCGAGGTCGACCTCGTGAATCGGGAAGAAGTCCGCCCATATCTCGGCGGCGACCGCCCCACGCGCCTCGCGTCCGGTCACCGCGTGCAGTCGCCGCACGACCTCGGCCGTCGCGCGCTCGTACACATCTCGTCCCCTCTCGGTCAGGGCGATGCCCCGCTGCTCGACCTCACCGAACCGCACCCGCAGCAGGCCCTCCGTGACAGTGCCGTCGGACTGCCGGAACAGCCGGCTCTCGTCGAGGGCGCGGAAGGACGTCTGCCGCAGGAGCACGTCGGGTCCGGCCCAGGCCGGTGGACCCTGGATCTCGTCGATCATCGTGATGCCGCGTGCCGACATCCGCGCGTAGAGGTCGTCGATGCCGAGGACGCGGGGCGTGAGGTGGTTGATGTGCGTCGACGGCGAACCGCCGATGTCGGCGGCCACGGCCGAGATCCGCTTGAGATGCCGGTACCAGGCCTCGTCGATGGGGTCGGGGGAGAGCTCGAACGCGACGGTGGCCAGCGCGAGGAACCGGTCGGCATCGTCCGGGGACAGCCCGCCGTCGACGGCCGAGCGATCGGCGAGTCCGAGTAGTTCCTCGCCGAAGAGCCGCCGTGCGGCGATGAAGGTCTCAAGCTGCCGCTGGGTCGCCTCGTCGAAGAAACGCCGATCGTCGGACACGAGCATCGAGGTGAACACGCGGAATGGGTTGCGGGCGAGTTCGTCGGGGGCTGTGGGGCGGAACGCCGTGGATACGACCGGCACGGAGCTCAACGAAGCGCCCCGGAGATCGTAGAAGCCGACGGGCTTCATGCCGAAGCCTGCGAAGAGCCGAGCCACCTGGGCGAGTTCTGCGGGTGAGCCCACGCGGATCGCGCCGTGCCGCTCGGCCGTCACGCGATCGATGCTCCCGAGGCGTTCGGCCTGACGTCCGTGACGGCGGATGTGGTCCTCGTTCACCTGGCGGGACACGTCGACCAGGGTCGTGTAGGCGGGCACCTCTCGGCCGTAGAGCTCGGCGAGTCCGACGGCGAAGCGGGCACGCAGATCGGAGAGCGCGACGATCGCGGTCATGACGGGGTCCTAATCAGTTCTGGGAGTAAGCCATCCGGCAGACTCCTGGTAGTAGCCGCTGACAGGTGAGCACTCGTTGGTCCTGGACCTTGAGTCCTGATGAAAGATCATGCCTCTGCCGGTCGATCGGGAGAGTTGATCGCTGATGGGATGTCGTGCCCGCCCGCGCAGGATGCAACAGGCTCGGCGCGCCCTCTCTGAGGGCCGCCGGTTCGGTCAATGGAACGGCCCGCCGGGGGACAGCCCATCCGGCGTTGCTGTGCGAGGCCTCCGCGCCCGGCGCCGTGCGGTCGACGACGGTGACCGTGCAGCCGTTCTCCTGCGGGAACCACGCGACCGAGAGACCGACGACGTGGCGGAGCATCACGACCGCGGCCGGTGCAGCAGTCGGGCGGCGGCGTAGTCGGCGGCGGCGATGCCCACCGATTTGAACACCGTAACGCCTCGCCGCGTCGGCGGATCGATCAGCACCTCGCCGAGCGAGCGCAGGCGAGAGGCGTCGACGGCGCCGCTGACGACCGCGTCGATGATCTCTCCCGACTCGACCAGGCATGCCGCGACGTCGTCGGCGACCACCAGATCCGCGACGGCCATCGCCTCCTGCGGGATCTCGTGCATGTCGGGACGATACGCGCCGATGGCGTTCACATGCACCTGCGGGGAGAGCGCCGAGGCTTCGAAGAGCGCGTCCGTCGACGCGGTCGCGCAGCACACTACGTCGGCGCCGCCCACGGCCTGGTCGGCGGTGTCGGCGACTTCGACGTGCACCTCGGGCATCGTCGCTGCCAGGTCCTCGGCGAACGCCGCGGCGCGCTCGCGCGTGCGGTTCCAGATCCGTACGGTCGACGGGCGGCGCACCAGCGCGACGGCGGCGACCTGCCCCCGCGCCTGACGCCCCGCCCCCAGCACGGCCAGGGTGTGCACGCGCGGCGGGGCGAGCACCTCGGTCGCCAGCGCCACCAGCGCCGCCGTGCGCAGCACCGTCAGTGCCGACGCTTCAGCCGTCGTGACCCGTCCTGTCTCGCCGTCGAGCGACAGCACGATGCCGTGCACGCCTTCGGCGACCTCCCCGGCGTGTGCGGAGACGTTCACGGTCTTCACCACGGCATCGCCCACGGCTCCGCTCGCCCGCGCCGCCATCACCAGCAGCCGCCCGTCGCCGAGCGCCAGTCGCTGCGGCTGCTCGATCCTGCCCCTGTGCGCATCGACCAGAGCCTGACGCACGGCCTCCACCGTCTCGGCGAGCGTGATGTGCTCGGCCACTTCGGCATCGGTCCAGTGCCGCGGCGCTTCGACGGTCGCCTGTGCGCTTGCCGTCTTCATGACTCCGTCCCGTCGTCCTCGGCGCGCCCAGCCCAGAGTCCTCGGGTATGCAGCAGGTGGCGGTGCATGAGCGCGGCGGCGCCCTCGGCGTCGCCCGCCTCGATGAGATCCAGCAGCTCGGGGTGCTCGGCGGCGGAGCGGTGGAACTCCTCGGTCCCGACGACCTTCTCAAGCCCGTAGAGGTGGGTCTGATCGCGCAGCAGCCCCACCGCCCGTACGAGGCGTCCGTTGCCGGCGCGCTCCAGGATCCGCAGGTGGAGCTCACGGTCGAGGGCCAGGAAGGTGACCATGTCGCCGGATGCCGCGCACTTGACGATCTCGTTGGCCAGGTCGCGCAGGTCCGACAGGTCGGGGGGTGGCACGAGCGAGGCGACGCGGGCCACTGTCGGCACCTCCAGCAGGATCCGCATCTCGACGAGTTCGTCGAGATCGTCGTCGGTGAGCCGGACGACCCGGAACCCGCGGTTGCGCTCCATCACGATCAGACCGTCGCCCGCGAGGTCGAGAAGGGCCTCCCGTACGGGGGTGATCGAGACGCCGAGCTGGTCGGCGACCGATCCGATCGAGTGCAGCTCGCCGGCCTTGAGCGCATTGGAGTTGATGAGGCCGCGCAGGGCCTGCTGGCACTGATCTCGCAGCGGCACGCGGTCGATGACGGTGATGCCGGGGATGGTGGTGCTCATCGGTGGCCCCTCTCGTGAGAGCTGTCCGCGCCGCCACTGCCGCGCGGTGTCCGGATGAGGATTCGGGGAGTCAATTGCTCGCGTCTCCGTAGTTGAAGGTTGTCACGCATCCGCCGTCGACGGTGAGGACGGCGCCCGTCATGAACGACGACGCGTCCGAGGCGAGGAAGAGCGCGACCTCCCCGACCTCGCCGGGCAGTCCCTGGCGGCCCAACGGCTGTCGTGCCGCCGCGGCGTCGCGGATGATCTGCCGTTCCGCACGCGCCGCGACCTCCTCCGGAGAGAAACTCTTGCCGTCACGGGTGTCGATGTAGCCCGGGCAGATCGCGTTCACGCGGATGCCGTCGGGGCCGTAGTCGACGGCGAGCTGCCTGGTGAGATGCACGACGCCGGCCTTGGTGGCGCAGTACGCTGCGGTCTTCGGTGCCGCGACCAGTCCGTAGGTCGAGGCGATGTTGACGATGCGGCCATCGCTCTGCCGCAGGAAGTGCGGCAGGGCGTACTTCGTGCACAGGTAGGTTCCGCGCAGGTTGACGTCGAGCACGCGCTCGAAGTCCGTGGTCTCGGTCTCGTGCAGCCGGACCATCGGACCCCCGATCCCGGCGTTGTTGACGAGGATGTCGAGCCCGCCGAAGGCGGTGACAGCCGTGTCGACCAGGGAGATCACGGCCTGTTCGTCGGCGATGTCGACGACGGCGTGGGTCGCGCGCCCGCCCCTCCCCGCGATCTCCTCGGCGGTGCGCCGTGCGTCCTTCTCCGACACGTCCGACGCCATCACCGCGGCTCCGGCCTCCGCCAGCGCATGGGCTATCGCCCGCCCGATGCCGTTTCCCGCGCCGGTCACGATCGCCGTCTTCCCGTGCACTTCTCTCATGGGCTGGTCGCCTTTCACGATGCCAATCCTCGCGTCAGGTAGACGACGGTGAGGAACGTCCGATAGAGCTCAAGGGGGTCCGTGCCCGAGATGCGCGCGTGCAGGGCGTCGACGCGCTCGACGCCGACGATCCGGTCGGCGAGGTCGGCGTAGTCGGCGGTCGTGAAGCGCACCGTGATCGTCGTGTGCGTCGAGAAATCGCGCTGCCGGGCGGAGGCGGCTCCCTCCACGGCGAGGCGGGCCTCCCTTCGGATGAGGGCGCAGGCTTCGGACGGGTGCAGCGAGTTGGCCGCGAAGCGGCTGATCGAGTCTTTGACCACCGCGAAACGCGCGTCCGGGCAGAAGGGCCGGGTCTCGATCTCCGTCGTCTGGTCTCCGGTGACCAGCACGATCGGCACCCCGTAGGCCGAGGCGACCAGTGCGTTGATCGCGGCTTCGCCGGCGATCCTGTCGTCGATCCACACCTCGGCGATGGCCCGCGAGGAGTATGTGTGCGAGAGGACCGCCCGCTCCGCACCCATCGATCCGTGGTACGACACGAGGAAGATGGCGTCGAAGCTGCTGTCCAGTCCCTCCATCATGTACATCGGCTTGTACCGGCCCGAGATCAGGCGTGCGCCGCTGGACAGCGCGCGAGGATCGAGGTTGTGCATCGCCGAGTGAGAGTCGTTGACCACGAACTCTGTCGCGCCGCCCTCGACCGCACCCTCGATGGCCGCGTTGATCTCATCGGTGAGCAGCGACACGAAGCGGGCATAGTCACGTCCCTCGGCGGTGCACTGGTCCCAGTCGACGATGCCGGCGGTGCCCTCCATGTCGGAGGAGAGATAGATCTTCACAGCACACTCCGCGTGTGCGCCTCGGGCTGCGTCGACGACATGGTCATCACGTTGTAGGTCGACCCCGCCTGGCCGGCCGCCGCGCCGTGACGGCCGTCGGGGGTGAGGGCGAGGCAGCGCAGCTCGGAGCGGAACTCATCAGGCAGATGCGCCGCGTCGCGCAGCATCGCCAGGCATGCCGCGGTGGGGTCGTCACCGGCGGCCAGGCGGTCCACGATGCGGTGTGCGCCGACGGCCCGCATCGACAACTCCCCGCGGCCGGTGCAGGCGGCGCCGCCGTAGCGGAGGTCGGCGTAGTTGCCGGCGCCGGGGATGGCCGAGTCGCCGATGCGCCCCGGGTACTTCCACGGGTATCCGCTGGTGGACACGCCCACGACGAGCTCGCCGTCGGCGTCGACCGCGAGCACGTTGATCGTGCCCCACGGCCCATCGTGCGGACCGAGGCGGCGCACGAGTTCGAGGGCGGCCTCCCGGTACTTCTGATCGCCCGTGGTCGCCCGGGTGTTCTCGCCCTCCACCGACGACGTCGACTCGCGCAGCGCGTCACGGTAGAGCGCGCGGGACTCGTCCGTGAGCAGTTCGGCCTTCTCGAACCCGCGCTCGTGCGCGAACAGTTCGGCGCCGCTGCCGACGAGGACCGCGTGCTGCGGGAGCTTCTCCAGTACCGCGCGGGCGATGGAGATGGGGTGGGGGTAACCGCGGACCGCACCCACTCCGCCGAACGCGCGCGTGGATCCGACCATGATCGAGGCGTCCAGCTCGACCACACCCTGTGCGTTCGGAAGCCCGCCCGTACCGACGTAGTGATCGGCGAGGTTGTCCTCGCACAGGCGTAGCGCCGTCTCGACGGCGTCGGCCGCGCTTCCGCCACGGCTCAGGATCTCCATCGCCGCCGGCAGCCCCGCCTCGCTGCGTTCGCTGCCGATCACGATTGGGTGGCCCATGTGTCCTCCGCTGTTCACGCCGACTTGCTTGACAAGCTAAGGCGTAAGGTATTACACCTTACCTCCCATAAGGTACTCCGAAGAGGATGACGGTTCATGGTCGATCCCCGCTCGACGCTCACCATCGACGCGACGTGCCCGCCCGACGTCTGGCGCTCGCGGTATCCGGAATGGATCGAGGGCGGGTTCTCCGCATGCGTCGTCACCGCCGGCGGCGGCTCGACACTGAACGCTCTGACCGGAGTCGCCGAAACCCTCCGGATCATCGAATCCGATGACCGTCTGCTGCTCGCCGAGACGGCGGACGACCTGCGCACCGCGCACGAGAGCGGACGCCTCGGCGTCGTGCTGCAGTTCCAGAGCCCGGTGCCGTTCGGGTACGAAATCGGCAACGTGACCGTGTTCCACAAGCTCGGCCTGCGGGTGGTCGGCCTCGCCTACAATCGCCGCAACCCGATCGGCGACGGCTGCGAAGAGCCCTCCGATGCCGGTCTGAGCACCTTCGGCCGGCAGGTCGTCGCCGAGATGACCCGCCTCGGCATGCTCGTCGACTTCGCGCACACCGGATGGCGCACCTGCGCCGACGCCCTCGCGCACGCCGGTGGCCCGTGCATCGCGTCGCACTCCAACGCCCATGCCGTGCATGCGCATCCGCGCAATCTTCCCGACGAGATCCTCCGCGGCATCGCCGCCTCCGGAGGCGTGATCGGCATGAACGGGTTCCCGGCCTTCGTCTCGGCGGCGAGGCAGTCCACGCTCGACCAGTTCATCGATCACATCGTGCACATCGACTCGCTGGTCGGCAGCGGGCACGTCGGCCTCGGCCTCGACTACTCGACGATCACGCAGGGCGAATACGACGAGATGATCGCCGGCGGCGACTGGTCGGCCGACAACTACCCGCCGCCGCCATGGCTGTACCCGCAGGGGATCGAATCGCCCCGTACGATCTCCACGCTCGCCGATCGTCTCTCCGAACGCGGCTACGCCGACGACGAGATTCGCGGCGTGCTCGGCGAGAACTGGATGCGGCTGTTCGAGCGTGTGTGGGCGGCATGACCGGCGTGATCACGGCGGAGGGCGCCATCGACCCGGCGCTCATCGACCACCTGCGCGCGGAGATGGACATCGATCGTGTGCCGGGTCTCTCGGTCGGCGTCCTCCACGAGGGACGCTGGGCGACAGCCGGCCTGGGTGTCACCAACGTGCACCACCCTCTCGCCGTCGACGGTGACACGCTGTTCCAGATCGGCTCGGTGACGAAGACCTTCACGGCCACGGCGCTGCTGCAACTCGCCGACGAGGGCGCGGTCGAACTGCACGTGCCAATCCGCCGGTACCTGCCGGAGTTCCGGGTCGCCGACGAGACCACCTCCGCCGAGGTCACGATCGCGCAGTGCCTTACCCATAGTTGTGGGTTCGACGGAGAGTTCTTCGAGAACACCGGGATGGGCGACGACGCTCTCGCGCGCGTCGTCGCCCGCATGGAGATCCTTGAGGACGCGACTCCGCTGGGTCGCCTGTGGGGCTACAACAACGCCGCGTTCTACCCGCTGGGGCGCATCCTTGAGGTCATCGACGACGACACCTTCGAGAACGCCATCACCCGGAGGATCCTTCGGCCGCTGGGCATGAGCGGGGCCGGCTTCTTCGCGCAGGACGTCGTCTACGGGCGGGTCGCCGTCGGCCACACCGTCGTTGACGACAGCATCGTCATCGCGCGGCCGTGGGCGATGCCCCGCAGCTCCAATCCTGTCGGCGGCCTCATCGCGAGCGCCGAACACCTCATGACGTACGCGCGGTTCCAGATCGAAGGGGAGCCGACGATCCTCTCGGATGCCCTCCGGACGGCTTCGCACCGGCCTGCCGGCCCCGTCGGCGATGAGCCCGCCATCGGCCTGGGCTGGTGGCTAGAGGAGCGCGGCGGCGTACGGATCGTCTCCCACGGGGGCGGCGCCAACGGACAACCCTGCCACTTCGCGATGGTGCCGGAGCGCGGGTTCGCCATGGCGGTGCTCACGAACGGCTCCGCCGGCGGGACCACCGCGCGCCGTGCCATCGACAGGGCTCTCACGTCGTATCTGGACCTGCCCGTTCCGCCCGCACCGGATGCCTCCATCGATTCCGCCCTCCTCGCCGACGGCGCAGGGGTCTACGAGACCCATCTCGACCGCTGGCGCATCCGGATCGACGACGACGCGCCCTGCATGGAGTACACCGTGCTCGGCGAATGGCTCGACGACCCGTATCCGGCGACGTCCTTCGAGCCGTTCCGGGTCCCGGTCACGCCCGTGTCGCCGGATCGTTTCCTCGTCGCGCCGGGGACACGCAACGAATCCCCCGCACGATTCCTCCGAGACGAGCACGGGGACGCCGCATGGCTTCGATACCGCCTGCGTACGGCGCCTCGCCGCCCGCTGCCTGACCCGAACACCGCAGTTCCCGAACCCAGGATTGGACCCGTGAAATGAGGAAGCGCACATCACTCGTGGCGGGTGCCCTCGTCGTGCTGTCCCTCGTGATCTCCGGCTGCACCGGCGGATCGACGAACGGTTCCGGCGATGACGCGATCGACGCCGTGAAGATCGGCTCGTCCACCGTGACCACGCTCGACTACACGAAGAGCAACGTCGGCTACGGGTCCGGACTCGGCAGCCTGATGCTCGAGCCTCTGCTGATCATCGACGCCGACGGCGAACTCCAGCCGTGGCTCGCCGAATCGTGGAAGCAGCCGAAGCCGACCGTCTACGAGTACCACCTCCGAGACGGCGTCACCTTCTCGGACGGCACCAAACTCACCGCGCAGGACGTCGTCTTCAGCTACGACTACTACCGCGGTGACGGCTCGGCGAACTCGTACAATTTCCCGTCGAGTCTGCGGAGCATCGAGGCCGTCGACGACCGTACAGTGCGGGTGACCCTGAGCGAGCCGAACGCGGCGTGGGCGGTCGTCCCCGCGCGCAGCCAGCTCGGCATCTTCTCGAAGGCGTTCTACGACGCGAACCGCTCCTCCTTCGGGCAGCCGGGAACGGGCGTGATCGGCACCGGACCGTGGGCGCTGGCCGAGTTCGATCCGACGAGCCAGGCGACGTTGACCGCGAACAGCGCGTACTGGGGAGGCGCCCCCGACATCCAGAAGGTCGATTGGACGTTCTTCTCCAGCGACACGAGCGCGGCGATCGCCTTCCGTTCCGGCGAACTGGACGTCTACTTCCCCGATGAGAACCGCGCGTTCTCGTCGACCGCGGGCACCGAGCTGATCACCGTTCCGGGCGCCGGCGACACCGGGAACTTCGTGATGAACGTGCTGGTCAAGCCGTGGAACGACGTCCACGTACGACGCGCGGTCGCGATGGCGCTCGACAAGGCCGCCCTCGTCGAAGCCTGGGGCGGGTTCGCCGAGCGGGCCGACTACTTCATCCCGCCCACGCTGCTGCAGCAGCTTGGCACGGCCGACGAGGTCAAGACCGCACTGGCCGACGTGCCGACGAATGCCTTCGACCTGAACGCCGCGAAGGCGGAGATGTCCGCATCCGCCTATCCCGAAGGCGTCAAGGTCACGATCGCGGTCGCCGACTTCGGCGACTCGTACAGCAACGTGTCGCAGGCGATCGTCGCCCAGCTCGCCGCGATCGGCATCACCGCCGAGTTGAAGGCCGAGTCCTCGGAGGAGAACACCGCCCTCGCGCTCGGCGCCGACCGCACCGCCATCCTCGCCCAGTACGCGACCTACGGGGCCGTATCGGCCGACCCGGGCGACGCGTTCAACTACGCGATCGGAAGCGCGAACGCCACGAAAGGCAACTGGAACGGCACGAACTGGAGCAACGACAAGGTCGATCACCTCATCGGCGAGGGCTTCGCGACGAGCGACCCCGCCAAGCGCCTGTCGATCTATGCACAGATGAACAACGAGTTCGCAGTGAACGTGCCCTCCGTCCCGCTGTTCCAGTTCAAGAAGACCCTCGCCCTGTCCGACTCCCTGCAGTGGACCGACTTCGACGCGCTGTGGACCTCGCGCGGTCCGTGGCTGCTCGGCATCACACCCAAGGGCTGACCCGCATGTCCGCTGTTACGGTCACGGAACCGGTCGGGGAGCGCAGGCAGCTCTCCGACCGGTGGCCGATTCTCCTGTTCATCGTCCGCCGGCTGGCGGCGATGGTCGTGATGCTCGCCCTCGTCTCGTTCCTGGTCTTCTCGCTTGTGCACCTGGCGCCGGGGAACCCCGTCGACGCCCTGCTCGGCCAGAAGCCGCGCACCCCTGAGACCGTCACCGCTCTGACAGCGCAGTTCCACCTCGATCGCCCGTTCCTTGAGCAGTACGCGATCTGGGCGAGCGGCGCCCTGCGCTTCGACTTCGGCACATCGATCCAGTCCGGTCTGCCGGTCATGACGCAGATCGCCTCCCGCCTTCCCGTGTCGATCGCGCTCGGGATCTTCGCGTTCCTGCTCACCATGATCGTCGGCGTGGGTCTGGGCATCCTCGCCGCGATGCGCCGCGGCCGTGCCGCGGACCGCGTCACCACGGCATCGGTCGTCGTGGGGCTGTCGACGCCGACCTTCGTCGCGGCCATCCTGCTGCTGTACGTGTTCGCCGTGCTCCTGTCCTGGTTCCCCGCGTACGGCAAGGGATCCGGCGGACTCGACACCCTGTGGCACCTGACCCTCCCGGCGATCGCCCTCGCGCTCGGTAGCTGCGCCTATGTCGTCAAGCACACCCGGGCGGCGATGATCGACGTACTGGACCAGGACTACATCACCTTCGCGCGGGCGCGCGGCATGTCACGCACCCGCATCCTCCTCACCTATTCGCTGCGCAACGCGCTCATCCCCGTGATCACCATCAGCGGCGTCGTCCTGGGCGGGCTGATCGTGGGGGCGGTGCTGGTCGAGGTGACGTTCTCGATCCAGGGGATCGGCCAACTGCTGGTGCAGTCGGCCGGCGCGAAGGATCTGCCGGTCATCCAGGGCGTCACCATGCTCATCGGCGTCCTGATCATCTCCATCAACCTCTGCGCCGACGTGATCTACATGCTCGTCGACCCGCGCCTCAGACTCGGAAGACGATGACATGTCCGGTGTCTCAGCCAGCACGACCATGACCGAGGCCGTCTCCACCAGGGGCACCGGCCGTCGCCGCCGTCGCCGCGCGGCGCCGCAGTTCGTCATCGTCTGCTGCTTCGTGTTCATGGCCGTCGTCGTTCTGTTTGCGGTGACGGGATCGCTGCTCGCCCCGCAGGACCCCAGCGTGCAGAACCTCTCGAACATCACCGCGGCACCGTCGGCGGAGCATCTGCTGGGCACCGACGTGCTTGGCCGGGACACGCTCTCCCGGCTGATCGCCGGCACCGGCTCGGCCTTCGTCGGCCCGCTCGTCATCGCCCTGGGATCGTTCCTCATTGGAAACCTGCTCGGACTCCTGGCCGGCTATCGAGGCGGCCGGGTCGACAGCCTCATCATGCGATGGGTCGACCTCATGTGGGCGATCCCCTCGCTGCTGATCCTCGTCGTCGTCGCCGGCGTCGTCGGGGCGAGCTACTGGCCGACCGTGCTGATCCTCGTCGTCCTCACCGTGCCTCTCGACGCTCGGGTCGTGCGCGGGGCGACACTGGAGCAGGTGCCGCGCCCATATGTCGAGGCCGCGAAGACCGTCGGGGTCTCGGACCGGCGGATCATGTGGCTGCACATCTGGCCCAACGTCGCGCCGATCTCGGTCGCGAACACCTTCCTCGTGTTCGCCGGCTCCGTCGGCATCCTCGCGTCTCTCAGCTTCCTCGGTCTCGGCGTCCCCCCGGGGAAGCCCGACTGGGGGCTCATGCTGGCCGAGAACCAGCCGCTGCTCTTCGTCCAGCCCCTCGCCTGCCTCGCCCCCGCGGTGCTCATCATCCTGACCGCGACATCGATGACGGTGATCGGGGACTGGGCGTACGAACGACTCTCCGAGGAGGGACCACGATGAACGCAGCCGCAGCGACCGCCCCGTCCGCGTCGATCCTGTCTGTCACGGATCTGCGCGTCACCCGGCTCGACGGCGACGATCTCGCCACAGTCGTCTCCGACATCGCACTGGAGGTCGCCCGAGGAGAGTCCGTCGCATTCGTCGGCGAGTCCGGCAGCGGCAAATCCGTCACCGCGAAGTCGATCATGGGGCTCCTGCCCCGCGCCTTGACCGCCGAGGGGCGGGTGCAGCTCAACGGCCGCGACGTCATGGGACTGAGCGAGCGGGAGTGGAGCGGCGTGCGTGGCCGCGAGGTCGGCATGATCATGCAAGATCCGTTCACGTCCCTGAACCCGATCCAGAGGTGCGCCCGCATCATCGGCGAGTCGCTCCCACGCGACGCCGCCCTCGACAGGGCGGCGCGACGAGAAGAGGTCGTGCGGCGGCTGGCGGAGGTCGGCATAACCGACCCCTCGGTAGCCGACCGCTACCCGTTCCAGCTCTCCGGAGGCATGCGCCAGCGGGTCGGCATCGCCGCCGCGCTCGCCCGCGACCCGGACCTTCTGATCGCCGACGAGCCGACGACCGCCCTCGACGTCACGACGCAGCGCGGCATCCTCTCTCTCATCAAGCGCATCCAGCGGGCGCGGAACATGAGCCTCATCCTCATCACGCACGACCTGCGCGTCGCCTTCGCGACGTGCGATCGGGTGTACGTGATGTACGCCGGGTCGGTGGTCGAGGTGGCCCGCAGCGACGAGCTCGACCGGGAGCCGCTGCACCCCTACTCGTCCGCGCTGCTGCTCTCGGAACCACCGCTCGACCAGCGCCTGCGCGAACTGGTCGCCATCCCCGGTTCGGTCCCCGCCCCCGACGACGTCGCGGGCGGATGTGTCTTCGCACCGCGCTGCGACTGGGCTCGAGAGGAGTGCACGGCGGGCACCCCCGCATTGCGCGAGATCGAACCTGGCCGGTGGTCCGCATGCGTGCGCGTAGCAGAGGTGCGCGCCGACATGGCGCGGGCACGGGATGCCGCCGCACAGGTGCCCGACCAGATCGAGGGGCCTGCCGCGCCGCCGGATGCCGTCATCCGCGTCGAGGATGTCTCGAAGACGTTCGCGGGGGCACAGATCCCGGCGCTCGACGGAGTGTCGGTCGACGTCGCCGAGGGCGAGTGTGTCGGCCTCGTCGGAGAATCGGGTTCGGGCAAGACGACCCTTGCCCGCGCGATCATCGGACTCGAACACATCTCATCGGGCTCGATCCACGTGGCCGGGGTCGACGTGTCGGCCTGGGCGAAACTCCCCGCAGGCGCTGCCCGCCAGGTGCGCAGCGCAGTGCAGATGGTGTTCCAGGACCCGTACTCGAGCCTCAACCCCAAGCGGAGCATCGGGTGGACGCTCGCCGAGGCGGTGCGTACGCACGCGCCGAGGACGACGGATGTCAAGGGAGAGGTCGCGCGCCTGCTGGAGTCTGTCGGTCTCCCGGCAGCGACCGCACGCAAACGTCCGTCCTCGCTGTCTGGAGGCATGCGCCAGCGGGTTGCGATCGCCCGCGCACTGGTCGCACGACCCCGCGTGCTCATCTGCGACGAGTCCGTGTCGGCCCTCGATGTGTCGGTGCAGGCGCAGATCCTGAACCTGCTGCATCGGCTCAAGCGCGAGCAGCACCTCGGGGTGCTGTTCATCACGCATGACCTGGCCGTCGTGCGTCAGATCGCTGATCGCGTGTACGTCATGAATCGCGGCCGAGTGGTCGAATCGGGTCCGACCGATCAGATCATCGAGACACCGGCGGATCCGTACACGGTCCAGTTGCTCGACGCGGCGCCGCGCGCGACGAACGAGTGGCTCAGCGACTGAACCAGCGGGCTGGGTCATCGTTGCCGCCGCTCAGGGTGGTGATGGCATCGTCAGGTTCGCCGAGCCGGATCGCAAGTCGCGCCCGATACGCCCGGAATCGGCTCCGCTGCGCCTTCGCGCTCACGACGCCGAATCGCGAGTCGGTCTCGAACGTCGTCACGGCGATGCCCACATCATCGGCGAGTCGCTCCCACGCGGCGCCGCTCTCGACCGGGCGGCGCGACGAGAAGAGGTCGTGCGGCGGCTGGCGGAGGTCGGCTGGACCGGCTTTGATCACCGGCGGATCCGGACCTGTCGGCGGATCCTGAAAACTGGCTCTGGCACTAGTGTCCTGCGCCAGAAATTCGCTGTAGATATCGGGCGAGTGAGCGGAAGCCGCACGGCGGTCGCCGCCTCGGTCCGGTACTTGGCGGCCGGCGGGTGCCCGACGGGGATGGCCTTGACGAACACCCACTCCCCGCCGAGGTCGAGACGCACCGCGATGCCAGGGGTGAAACCGCCCCCTGAACCTGAGCGGCGACAACGGGCGCGCCGAGGTGCGCGGCCAGGAAAGAGCGCAACCGGGTGGGGGGCCGATCCCAGGACGGACGTACGGCTGTACGTCCCAGCGGGAACGGGTCAGGAGAGTCCCTGGGTGTGAGATGGGTGACCGGCGGACGGGCGAAGCCGAGCACGGTGAGGCGGTGTCGCCTCTTCTATCGCGGCTCGGCTCTGGTAGCTCGCCGTCCCATCTCCTGCCGGATCACGCCTGTCATCGTAGTTTCCCGGTGCCGAACGGTAGTCGGGCCGGAGCCCGGTTCGAGTACGCCATCCTGGTCGGACGTACGGAAGGGATCGCGGGATGAGCAAGGTGACCACCGGCATGCTGCACCATGTCGAGCTCTGGGTGCCGGACCTGCCACGGGCCGTCGCCGGCTGGGGGTGGCTGCTGGGCGAGCTGGGCTACACCCTCTTCCAGAACTGGGCCGACGGGCGGAGCTGGCGGCTCGGCTCCACCTATCTGGTCCTTGAGCAGTCGCCCGCTCTCAGCGCGGACGAACACGACCGGCGCCGCCCCGGCCTGAACCATCTCGCCTTCCACGTCGAGAGCCGGGCCATGGTCGACGCCCTGGCCGAGCGGGCACCGCGGCACGGCTGGACCCTGCTGTTCCCGGAACGTCATCCCCATGCCGGTGGCGAGCGGCACTACGCCGCCTACCTGGAGGACGCCGACGGATTCGAGGTCGAACTCGTCGCCCCCGAAACATCTGTCAACGCTCTCTGAAATCTGACCCCGTGGGAGTTTCTGAAAATTGACCCCCCGGCGTCGGTCAGTCGCGGCCGGCGCGGTTCTCCTTGGTGAGGAGTTCACGTCGTTGGCGGGTGCGGTAGGAGTCGCGGGTGAGGGTGAGGACCTCGGCGTGGTGTACGAGGCGGTCGATCATCGCGGCGGCGACGACGTCGTCGGAGAAGGTCTCTCCCCATCGTCCGAAGGGCAGGTTCGAGGTGACCATCACGGAGCTTTGTTCGTAGCGGGAGGCGATGAGCTGGAAGAACAGGTTCGCGGCGTCCTGGTCGAAGGGGATGTAGCCGACTTCGTTGATGATGATCAGCTTGTAGCGGCGGATCTTCTTCAACTCGGCTTCCAGCCGTCCTGCTTGGTGGGCCTCGCTGAGGCGGTTGATCCAGTTGCTGGCGGTGTCGAACAGGACCGAGTAGCCGGCCTGGGTGGCCTTGACTCCGAGCCCGATGGCCAGGTGGGTCTTGCCGAGTCCGGGCGGCCCGAGCAGGATCACGTTCTCGGCCTTCGCGACGAACGTGCCGGTGGCCAGGTGGGCCAGGACGTCGCGCCGTAGCGAGGGAAGGTGGTCGAGGTTGAAGTCCTCCAGGGTCTTGACCTGCGGGAAGTGGGCGGTGCGGATCCGCATGACGGTGCCCTTGGATTCCCGGTCGGCAACCTGGCGCTGCAACAGCGCGGCCAGGTACTCCTCGTGGGACCAGTTCTCGGAGCGGGCCTGGTCGGCCAGTTCCTCCCAGAACGCGCCGATCGTGGGTGTCTTCAGCACCCGGGTCAGGTAGGCGATCATGGACGGCAGGCCGTCCTTGGTCGGTGCGGCGGTGGTCACTCGTTGCTCGCTCTCGTCGTGCTCGCGGGGTCGAAGTCGACGCCGAACAGGGCGTCGTAGTCGGGCAAGGCCCGAAGGGCGACGGCGTGGCCGTCTTCGTGGTGGCGCGTCGCCGCCTGGCGCTTTTGCCGGTCCAGGGCCAGGGTCTGGCGCATCCGCGCCGCGGTCGCCGCGTGGACGGGGTCGGTGACCACGATCTGCTTGGCCCCGGAGCGTTCGTGCCGGGCGACGACCTGGCCGTCGCAGAGCACCGTGATCTCCCGAGGGGTGGCAGTGACGTCGACGAACCGGCCGATGGCCTGCGGGTCCACCGAGTAGTCGACCGTGTCGACGCGGACGTAGTAGTCCCGCGCGAGCCTCACCCGCTGGTTCAGGCCCATCGGCGGGTTCATCGGAGGCAGCGGGATCATCGCCTGGTAGTCGGTCTCCAGCCGGTCGACGGGGCGGCCCTGGATCGAGCGGACGGTGCGGGTGTTGGCCCGCTCCAGCCACTCGCCCAGCTGCTGGTTGAAGTCCGCCGGTGAGGCGAACTGACGGCCCGGCAGGAACGAGGTCTCCAGGAACTGGTTGTTCCGCTCGACCAGGCCCTTGTATTCAGGGTCGCGGGGCGGCGCGAGCTTGATCTTCGTGGCCAGTGTGCCAGCGAACGCCGCGGCCGGTGCGGTCACCCGACCGGTGCCGCCGATGGCCGCCTCCCGGTCCCGGACCAGGGTCTTGGTGACCCGGCCAATGCCGCTGATCAGCGACCACATGCCCGACAGGATGTCGCTGCCCTGCCGGGTCGGGATCATCTCGGCGGTCAGGAACCGCGAGAAGCCCAGCGTCATCACCAGCACCGGCAGGATCCGCTGCTGGCCCGGCGCGACCTGTATCTTCGTCTCCGGGAACCACAGGTCGCACTGGGTGATCTCGCCCGGTTCGTAGGTCACCCGGTCGACCGGGTCGATGCCGACGTACTCCGGCCGGATCACGGCCAGTTTCTTCGTCAGCGGCGACATCGAGTAGGGCCAGCCGATCCGCTCGGCGATCACCGGCCCCGGCATCCTCGGCCATTCGTTGAGCAGGGCCCGGATCTGCGGCTCGAAGCCATCGGCGACCCGCCCGCGCACGGCTCGTTCGTACTGCGGCGGCCGGTCCGAGTTCAACGCGGCCCGCACCGTGTTCCGGGCCACTCCCAGCCGCCGCGAGATCTCCTTGATGGGCACGCCCTCGGCTCGGTGCAGCCGGCGTATCTCCGCCCAGTCCTCCACCTTCAGCACCTTCTGGCTTGATTCACGGATTGGGACAGCACGTGCGGGCGAGTCCGGGAGACACCTGGCGAGTCGGGATGGATCGAACAGCTCATGAGGTCCGTCAGCACCCTGGGCCTCCCGAACGGTTCAGCGGGGCAGGCCGACGGCGCGGGAGATGACGGTGTCGAAGGCGCGGTCGGGCAGGATCCGGCGCAGGGCGATGAGGGGACGGGCTCCGAAGCCGGTGGCGTAGCGGGTCTTGGGGCGGCGGGCGGTGACGGCCTTGCCGATGGCGTCGGCGATGACGGAGGGCGGGGAGTTGCGCTTGGCGTTGGCCTCCGAGCGCAGGGAGGAGGCGACCGCTGCGGCCTGCGCGGTGTAGGCGCCGCTGGTGGAGGACTTCTCCAGCTTGTCGGCGGCGATGGCGCCCCATTCGGTGGCGATGCCGCCGGGTTCGATGACGACGACGTCGATGCCGAAGGGCTTGGCCTCCAGGCGCAGGCAGTCACTGAGGGCTTCGAGAGCGAACTTGGTGCCGTGGTACCAGCCGCCGAGCGGGGTGTAGATCTTCCCGCCCATCGAGGTGACGTTGACGACGGTGCCGGCACGCTGGGTGCGCATGTGGGGCAGGACGAGCTGGGTCAGACGGATCGCACCGAAGACGTTCACTTCGAACTGGTAGCGGGCCTCGTCCAGGGGGACGTCTTCCAGGGCGCCGTAGGAGCCGTATCCGGCGATGTTGGCGAGCACGTCGATGCGGCCGGTCTCGGCGACGATCTTCTCGATGCCTGCCCGCATGGAGTCCTCGTCGGTGACGTCCATCGCCAGCGGGCGGATGCCGTGCTCGGCGAGCTTTTCGAGACGGTCCGTGCGGCGGGCGGCTCCGTAGACGGTGTAGCCGAGTTCCTTCAGCTTGAGAGCGGTGGCTTCGCCGATGCCGGAGGAGGCACCGGTGACGAGGGCGGTCTTGGCGGGCATGGCGGGGTCCTCACGGTTAAGATGAACTTAGGTTCACTATCCATCCTGAACCACAGTTCACCTTGATGCAAGTGGAAGGGCAGGCACCTCCGTGACCCAGGCCAGGACGCCGCGCGCCGACGCGGTCCGCAACCGCAAGAAGATCCTCACCGCCGCCGGCGGGCAGATCACCGCCCACGGCCCCGATGTGGGGATGGACGAGATAGCCGCCGCCGCGGGCGTGGCCGTCGGCACCCTGTACCGGCATTTCCCCACCAAGACCGACCTGGTCGCCGCCGTCGTCGCCGAGTACGTCGCCCGCGTCGCCGACGACGCCGAGGCCGCGCTCGCCCGCGTCGCCGACGGCACCGGCCGCGCTCTGGACGAGCTCACCGCGTTCCTCGGCCGCGTCGTCGAGCAGTCCGTGACCGACCGCGCGGTGAAGGCCGCCGCGCAGAGTCTCGGGGCAGAGCCGGGCAACCGTGCCGACGAGGACCGTGCGGGCTCGGCCGTCGCCGGCCTCATCCGTGCCGGGCAGGCCGACGGTGACGTCAACGCGGACGTCACCGTCAACGACATCTACCTGCTGTTCTCCACCGCGCCCACCGACCAGCCGCCGGCCGCCCGCGTCCGCTGGCTCGCCCTCGTCACCCCCGGACTGACCACACAAGCCCGGCAAGCGGAGAGCTGACACCCGGTGTGCTCAGATGCCACGCCAGACAGTGCGGTCGCTTGGCTAACGGGGGTCAACTTTCAGAAACCGACCAGGGGTCATTTTTCAGAGACTGGCGACAACATCACGTCAGGACTGACGCCGCCCCACGGCTCCGGTCGAGCACATGCGGCACGTGACACGCACCGCAGCGTGGTCCTGGAGCCGCCTGGACGGCATGCGTTGCTCGGCCGCGGTTTTGTCGGACGCCTGCGGCAGGCTGTCCGCGACCGGTCGGAGTTTGATCTATCGAGGGACACACATGGCGCGCATGCTCCGCAGCATCGACGACGAGGTCTACGTGGAGTACGGGACGTTCACTCTGGAGGGCACCGACATCGGGGAGTGGACCAGCCCGGAGGGCTACCACTTCGTCGCGGGTGTCCGGATGGAGGCGTGGGACGGTGAGCCGCCGAGCCCCGAAGGTCCCTGGACGCCCGTCGACCAGACGACCTTCGTGGCGGACAGCGGGGTCGTTCACCTGCTCCTGATGATGGACGGTCGTGGCCACGACTTCCTCATCGGGCCGCCGTGTTTCGAGTACGGCCTGATGATGCACTTCGAGCCGCTCACCAAGAACGACGAGCCGGATGAGGACACGGATGGCCCCGAGGAGCGGTGGCTGCTGCGCTTCTGGCCGATCCGGGACGCGTTCGATCCGCTGCTGCACCTGCCGGCCGCGTCGTACATCGTCCCGATGCCGAAAGAGTACGTCCCGTTGCCGCTTCCGCCTGAGATGCGGCCTCCGCCGGTCGAACCCCGGCAGGTGCCCGTGCCCGTGTCGGCCACCCAGGACTGGGCCTCGATGCGGGTCGATCCCTCCCGGCCAACCTTCGAGGAGTGGCTGAGGACGATGGAGGAGCGGCTCCGCGGGAAGGGCGTGACGATCCACGAGTGGCTGCGAGCGCAGGGCGTCGAGATCGAGGACGGAGCCGAGGTCACACCGGAGAGCATCGCCCGTCCCGAGGACCGTCCGGGCCGGTTCGCCGATCCCCTCGTCGACCGGTACTACGCGCGGCAGGCGCATATGGGATTCCTTCCGCACCGCTTCCCCGACTGGGAGCCGCACGAGCAGGAGGAACGGCTGCGGGAACTGTGCGACGAGGAGCGCATCGCCGAGGAGCTGAATCCGGAAGGTTCACGAACTTTCACCATGCCCTACGAAGCGCGAGGGGTGGAGAGCCTGTCACCCGGGATCAGCCGTCGCCTCTGGCGGTGGGAGGACGACATCATCGGCGGGCAGCCGTTCGACGGCAGTCTCACCGTCGATCGGCAGGTGCACGTCCATGATCCGCACAATCGCAAGATCTTCGTCTCGGGCATCGTGACCGTGCTCCGCCCGGAGCGATACAACGGGCGCGCCGACTGGTACCTGGTCAGGGACGCCGAACCACACGAGGCGGCCCGCGTCCTGTGCGCCGAGGCCACCTGGCGAGACCAGCCGGAAGGCGAACCCGGCCGATAGTACCGGGTGGCCGACACACGATCGGCTCGGATGAGGTATCTGTCCTGTGGGGAAGGCTCAGATGCGGCAATTGGTCGCGCCGGTACTGTCACGGCATGCGCGTCCGCCAGTACGTCTACTTCGCACTGTTCAGCCGGCACACCTCCGCGGAGGAGATGGCGAGGTGGCTGGGCATCGAGCCCGATGAGACCACGGTCCGGGGAAGCCGCCGCACTGAGCCGGTCAGACCGATCAGCCACAGTTGGAAGATCGTATGCCGAGAGCCCGACCTACGCGTCGACGAGCAGATATCCCGCGTGCTGGACCGGCTCCGGCCCCATGCCGACCGCATCGCCGAACTCGCCGAACGTCTTCGCACCGAATACGAGGAACATGGCGGCGCGGTCCTGCAGGTCGTGCGCTACCTCAACGATCACGAGGAAAGTCCCCCTTCGGACGCCATGTATCCGGAGTCACCCCAGGAGCCCAATCCGCTCGGCTGGCACCTCACCCGCGACGTACTGGACTTCCTGACCGCCACCGGCGCCGCCCTGGACGTCGACGAGTACGACATGGCCTAAGCCCTCTGGCCGCCGGTATCGCGCCCGGCGAGGGTCACTGCCGGTGGAGCTGGCTGCGGTCGATGAGATCCAGGACGGCGCCCCTGAGGTCGCGGAAGACGGCCAGGATCTCATCGGCGGCTGCGGCCACGGCCGCTTCACCGGGTGGACTCGACGGTTCGAGCAGCAGTGCCGTGGTGTCGGCGAGAATCTCGGCCGGGTCGGCCACGCCTGGCGGGGCGGAGGCCGGGTCGGACATGGTGGCGAGGAACCCGCTGAGCACGGCGTGCAGGGCGTACACCTGGCTGGACAGGGGTCTGTCGCGGCGGGCCAGGCCGTGGCGGTGCAGGATCGGCATGACCGTGCCGGCCATCGCGGCGGGATTGACGCGGGCGTACAGCTCACGGTCGCCCGGTTCCCGGGTGAGCAGCCGCAGCAGCTCCGGGTCGCCGCGCTGTAGCCGGTGCGCCAGCGGGAGCTTCAGCGCGGTACCGACGACCAGCTGGGCCATCCGGCTGGGCCGTACCCGGGCCGGATCGGCGGTGATGTCGCCGATGGCCGTCTCCAGGGCGGTCAGCAGGTCGCGGGCGAACAGACCGCGGATGAGGTCTTCCTTGCTGGGCCAGTACAGGTAGACGGTGCCCTTGCCGACCCCGGCGGCCCGGCTGATCTCCGATACGGTGACCTTGCCCACGCCGTGGTCGAGCACCAGCTCACGCGCGCTGTCCAGGATGCGCGCGGCTTTGCGCGAGTGGAGCTCCACCAACCGGCTCATCGGGCTGTCATCTCGGCTGTTGGTTCGGGTAGGGCGATGTCGACGTTCTTGGCCTGCATACCCTTGCTACCGGTCGTCACCCTGCCCATGATCCTGCGGATGGTCGGCGACCGCATCATCCGCATCATCCCGGCCCGCATGATCTGCTCCTTGCGGTTGTGCGGGGTGAAGATGAGGCGCTCGTTCAGGGCGATGGCCTGATGGGTTTCGATGAAGGGGCGCATCTGTGTCTGCCACGCATCCAGCGCGCCGGGCAGGTCGTCGGGGTGGCGCCGCAGCATGGTGCCGAGCAGTTCGCCGCCGGCGATGCCGGTGGAGGCGCCCATCCCGGAGTAGAGGGTCAGGCACCAGGCGGCGTCGCCGATCAGGACGACCCGGCCCCGGTGCCAGCTCGGCATCTTGACCTGCTGGACCGAGTCGAACAGGGCGTCGGGGGCCTGCTCGTAGCGGGTGAACAGGCTCTCCAGAAGGGGGCCTGCGGGCTCGGGGCCGAATGCCTCGCGGATGGATTCGATGGGGGGCCGGGTGAACTCGGCGTCGATGTCGCCGGTGCGGTAGGAGAACAGCAGGCTGGGGGCGTGGTCGGTGAAGGGGAAGGCCCATGCCGAACGACCCGGCTCGGTCAGCACCAGTCCCTCTGACGGGCCGAAGCCGTCGATCGGCCGGTCCAGGACGGTGGCGCCGATCATGTAGTTCAGCGGGTGCAGGTACTGCCCGGGGCCGAAGGCGAGCTCACGCACCGTGGAACGCATGCCGTCGGCGCCGACCACCAGGTCGAAGCGCTCGGTGACGGTGGTGCCGGCCGCGGTGTCGTGCAGTGTCACCTCCGCCGCGTACTCGTCCTGGGTGATGCGGGCAGGGACGGTGGAGTAGCGGATCTCCACATCGTCCGGCAGCGCCGCGAACAGGCCCTGCTCCACGTCGCCGCGCAGCAGCGCGCGGGGGCCGACGGGGCCGCCGATGGAGGCGGGGCTCATGCCGGGACGGCGGCGTCCGGCCCGGTTCACCTCGTAGGTGATGGCGGCGGGGCCGCCGCGGTCGCCGATCGCGTCCAGCACGCCCAGCCGCCGGGCCGAGGCGGCACCGGTGCCGAACAGCATGATGAAGTACCCGCCGGTGCGGCGGGCGGGTGCGCGTTCCACGATCACGGGCTCCCAGCCGATCTGGCGCAGCCGTACGGCGGTGGCGATGCCCGCGATTCCGAGCCCGACCACCAGAGCCCTGCCGCTGGTACGCGCGTTTGCCATGACACGTCCTTTCATTAGCGTCTCAGACACCATAATGACCAACTGACCAAAATTGTTCCTTTGGTCAGTTGGTCGGCCACCCTGCCCTCCGGCTGGGCCTGGTCGTGGGCGGTCAGCTCGACCGTGTCCTGCACGTGATCCGTGACCGACCTCACCGACGCCTGCCTGGAGGCTGCCCGAGCGTGACCGCGAGGTCCTGTCGCTCGCCTGCTGGGAGGGGTTGACCATGGCGCGCATGCTCCGCAGCATCGGCGACGAGGTCTACCTGGAGTACGGGACGTTCACCCTGTCGGGCACTGCCCTTGGGAATCGCTTCTGCGGCATCGACACCAGTCACGGCTAACGAAAACTGTCGTAAGCGATCGCTATCCTGGCGCATCCCAACAGGGCAGGAGAAAGCGGTGAATCCGGTTACGCCCGAGATGATCGACTACTACACCCGCCTCTTGAGGGATCTTGACGACTCTGCCAGGGTGCACGACCACATGAACATCACCGACGGGATGTTCTGGATGGTCGTGCGAGGCCGTGACACGCCGCTGACGGTCGCCGAGGTCGCGTGCCGACTGGGCGCCGACCCCAGTGAGATCGTCCCGCGCCTTCCGGTGCGTTTGCCGGACCTTGGCTATGTGGCACTGGAGCAAAGCGATCATGGCGTGATCGTCGTATCGCTCGGCGGTTGCTCACCCACCACCCCGGAAACGTGGGCCCGGCTGACCGACAACGCTCAAGCGTGGGGTTTTTGGTGGTTGATCAACAACGCCAATGAGTTGTACTACGGCGCCGACGG
Source organism: Streptosporangium sp. NPDC006013 (assembly GCF_040614275.1). Lineage (NCBI taxonomy): Bacteria > Bacillati > Actinomycetota > Actinomycetes > Streptosporangiales > Streptosporangiaceae > Streptosporangium > Streptosporangium sp. NPDC006013. Next base: position 9,201 of record NZ_JBEXUE010000006.1, on the reverse strand, counting down.
CGCTCTTGTCACCGCGCTGAACATCCTGTATCCCCAGCCGTCGGGGTGCACCGGCCAGGACCCGCAGGGATTGGACGCCTACCTGGGCGCACTCCGGGCACTCGCCGAGCAGAAGAGGATCGACGACGAAACGGGCGTGCCGTACACCAATCAATATCGCGGCTGGGAGACGGCCCTGGCGACCGTGGAAGCGATGAGCGGCGTGCGCCTGGACCTCGACCGGTTCGTCCGAGAGCAGCAGTCGGTCTATGCCCCGGCGCTGGACTCATAGCTCAAGCGTGTCTCCGCCGAGCGGGGCAACGCCTCCGCTCCTGACCATCTCCGCCTGGCCGGCGTCACGCGAGTTCAGCGTCCTCGGGCTCGTCCGGCACGGAAGCGGGCTGTCGTAGGGCGATGGCGAGCATGGTGTCGAGCGCCTGCTGGGACCTCTGGAGCCGGGTGATCGCCTCGGTGATGCGGGCGTGTTCCCGCCGCAGGTTGTCGCCCCGGGCACCGACTTCGACCCGGACGACATCGCCGAGCACTACTGGCGGTTGCACACCCAGCCGCGACACCGCTGGGAGCACGAGGCCCTGCACACCGGGCCGATCGCTCAGGAGGGCGGCCGGAGCCGCCGCTCACCGTGACCTGAGCGGTGTGGATCGGTTTGAACGCGGCGCCGTTGTGGTCGGTGTCCGTGAACGGCTTCGGAAGAGCGACCGGATCGTTCAACCTTCCAGCTGTGGTTGGGGCGCTGGTCATGGGCGGTGCCAGCTCCACAGCTTGTCCGGGTTCAGCACGATCCACACAGCGGTGACCTCGGCTCCGGTGACACTCACGCTGACCACCGCCACGGCCTGACCGGCCAGGCGCAGTACCAGGCCGGTACGGCCGTTGACGGACTCGGCGGTCAGCACGGTGCCGGGTTGACCGGTCAACAGGGCCGCGACGAGCCGGGCGACCTCGTTCGCGCCGTGGATCGGACGCGGCGCGGCCCGCACCTTGCCGCCGCCGTCGCTCACGACCATCACGTCAGCGGCCAGGACCGCCTCCAGCGCCGCGGTGTCTCCCGTGTCACACGCCGCCGCGAACCGGCGCACGACATGATCATGCCTGTCGAGCATGGCCCGGACCGATCTGTGCCGTTGAGGGGGACGCGGACACCGCGGTGATCTTGGCCGGGTTCATCATCCACAGCACCTGGTCGATGCCCTGGGCCGAGGCGTTGACCGTGAGCACCGTGAACACTTCGCCGTCGCGGCACAGCAGAGCGGACGCCTGCCCGTTCGCGCTCGCCCACTCCACCTCGACCCCGGCCCAGAACCGGTCCGCGAACGCCCTGACGTACTTCGCCACCCGGAGCGCGCCCACCACGGGGATGCGAGAGGCCCGGACGACGCCACCGCCGTCGGAGTGACTGGTCACGTCCGCCGCGAAGAGTTCCTCCAGCGCGGCCAGGTCACCGGAGCGGGCGGCGGCGACGAAGGCTGTCAGCAGTCTCCGTTGCTCGGCTCCGGTCACCGGCGCGCGACGCTCGGCGACCACGTGCTTGCGGGCCCTGCTGACCAGCTGACGGACCGCCGCCTCGCTGAGCTGGATGATGTCGGCGATCTGCCGGTACGGGTAGTCGAACGCCTCCCGCAGCACGTATGCCGCGCGTTCGTTGGGCGAGAGCCTCTCCAGGAGCAGCAGGACCGCGAACCCCAGGGCCTCGCCCCGCTCGGCGCCGAGGTGCGGATCCGCACTGGTGTCGACGGGTTCGGGAAGCCACGGGCCGATGTAGGTCTCGCGGCGGACCCGCGCGGACTGGGCGACGTTGATGGCCAGCCGCGTGGTCGCCGTCGCCAGGAACGCGGCCGGGTTGGCCACCGTACTGCGATCACAGGTCTGCCAGCGCAGCCAGACGTCCTGCACCAGGTCCTCGGCTTCGGTGACGCTGCCCAGCATCCGGTACGCGATCCCGAACAGGCGCGGCCGCAGGCCCGCGAAGATCACTACGGCCTGTTCAAGATCTTCCGGCCCACCGGATACGTTCGCCGGCACGGTATCCGCCACCGTCATCCCCTGCCTCACCTGTGTCCCGCACTCTGCCGGTGAACCCATCCTGGACCCACGACCCTCGTCTGCCGCCTTCAAACCGCTCGCCGAGCAGCTATGACAGGACAGGCGGGTGGTTTGTGACAACCCCGGGAGATCTCATCCGGCGGAGCGGCCAGGGGCGGCTGACGGTCCGCGCCCTCGGCGACCGCGACGACGTCGCGATGCCCGGCGGGGGGCGCTACCTCGCGGCCGTGGTCCGGCCCGGCCAGTCGCCGTACCGTGTCTCGCCGAGAATCGCGTCGCCGGCCGGTACCAGGGTCCCCTCGCCCAGCTCGGCTCCGAAGTAGCGCGCGTGCGGGTCGGTGACCACCTCACGCGGATCGTCCCGGGCGGCCAGGGCGTCCCGGAAGAACTCGTCCATCCGGAACCGCTCGGGCCCGGCGACCTCGACCCTCCCGTTCACCGGCGACCCCACCGAGATCCTGCCGACCGCCTGGGCGACCTCGTCTCCCGCGATGGGCTGGAAGAGCACGGGTGCCATCCGGACCGTGCCTCCGTCGGTGGCCGCGTCGGCGATGCTCCGGACGAACTCGAAGAACTGCGTCGCGTGCACGATCGAGTACGGGATCGACGAGTTCTCGATCAGCTTCTCCTGGGCGATCTTCGCCCGGAAGTAGCCGCTCTCGGGCAGCCGCTCGGTCCCCACCACCGACAGCGCGACGTGGTGGCCGACGCCTGCCGCCGCCTCCGCGGCGAGCAGGTTGCGGGTGGAGGTCTCGAAGAACTTCAGTACCGCGGTGTCCTCGAAGGACGGGGAGTTCGACACGTCGATCACCACCTGCGCGCCGGTTAGGACCTCGGCGAGTCCTTCGCCGGTAAGGGTGTTGACGCCGGTGTTCGGTGCTGCCGCCACCGCCTCGTGACCGTGCTCGCCGAGCTTCGTCACGAGCTTCGACCCGATCAGACCGGTACCGCCGATTACCACGATCTTCATGACAAGCCTTCCTGTCCGCCGGGGCGTCCGTCGCCATCCGGTCACCGGCTAAGACAGGACAGCCCTCCGGCCTGTGACGGCTCAGGCAAGATTCCTCGGGTTGCGGATCCCCGGTGCCTAGGCGTCACAAACCGAGACGCTGTCTGTCTTTCGGTAAGGCGGACTTGTCGTCAGCACGCCGGCTACCTACTGGGCGAGCAGGAACGCGATCGCTTCCGCCGTGGCGGGGTTCGGAAGCACCGTTCGCCCACGAGCGATCCAGCGGCGGCAAGACGATCCTCACACGATGACCCCTCAGTCCGGCGGTTCGGCCGGTCGGCGCAGGCGGTCGGCGTGCCGGACCTGGTTGTGCAGCGCCCGGCGCAGGAACGTCTCGATGGTGTCGAGTTCGGCGGTGCTGAACCGGAGGAGTTCGGTCTGCGCCTCGGTCGCGATCGGCCCCCAGATCTCCTGCACGGCTCTCTGCCCCTGTTCGGTCAGGTTCACCAGGACCCGGCGCCGGTCCGCCGTGTCGCGGATCCGCGTGGCCAGGCCGGCCCGCTCCAGCCGGTCGATCGCGGTGGTGGCGGCACCTCCGGTGAGACCGGCGGCGGCCGCCAGCTCGCTTGCGGTGAGCGGGCCGCGGGCGGTCAACCGGCTCAGGCACCTCAGGTCGGTGCGGTTGACGCCGAGGCGCCGGGCCGCCAGCTCGTCAATGAGATCGGTGGCGTCCTGGAGCTCCTGAACGGCCCTGGTCACGGCATGGACCCTATTTTGCTTTGACAATCTAACCCTTAGAAAGTTGAATTAATTGGGTCGCGTGAACTCTAACCCCCGGGAGACCCCGATGCCACGTCCTTCCGTCCAGCCGCGGTCGGCGACGACCGACGACGTTCCGGCCCTGCTGTCCCTGATGGACTCCGTCCACGCATGGCTCATCGCCCAGGACCGCCCGGAGCAATGGGGAACGGTGCCGTTCTCCCGAATCCCGGGCTTTCCCGACCGGGTCTCCGACTGGACGCACCAGGGCGTCATCACCCTGGTCGAACGGGACGGCCGGTGCGTCGGGATGCTGGCCGCCGCACCCCTGATTCCGCCACGGATCCCCGCCGCCGTGGTGCCCGACGGATCGATGTTCATCCACACCGTGATGACCGACCGCGGCCCCGGCGGCCGCGGCGTCGGTTCGGCCCTGCTGGAGGAGGCCGCGCGTCTCGCCAGGGCGCACAGCGCTCCCGCACTGGCTCTGGACCACTGGGCGGGCAGCCCCGAGCTGGGACGCATCTACGACGACCACGGCTACGTCAAGGTCGCCGAGTACACCGACGAGCAGGACGGAAAGGCCATCCGCAACACCGTACGCGTCCGCTACCTGAGCGCCGCCGGCTGAACGCGTCAGCACGAGGCCCGGAGCCGGCCCGACATGCCATCGGCCGCACGTTCCTGGGCGTCGGTCGAGCCTGGGCAGGGTCTCCTCGGTGAGGTCTCCCCCCAGCAGCCGTACCGGGTTGAACGGAGCTTTCGGCCCGACGAGGATGGTGGGGGGAGTCGGCCACCACCCAGCCCGGCACCACCGCCTCCCGCCCTGCCGCGTCCGCTTTCACTCGGCCACCGCGCCTACGGATGCTGGGGCCGGCGGCCGAGCTGCCAGACCTCCCATCCGGCGGCGAGCCACGGGCCCGGCTCGACCGCGTTGCGCACGTCCACCAGCACCCGGTGACGTACCAGGTCGGCGGTGTCCGCGGGGAGCTTGGGGTCGGCGGTGAACTCCGGCCACTCGGTGGCGAGCACGACGAGATCGGCGTCCGTGATGGCCTGCTCGGCGGTGTCGGCGTAGCTGAATTCGGGGTGCAGCTCGCGAGTGGCGGCGATGGCCGCGGGGTCGTAGATGACCGGTGTCGCGCCGCGTTCGGCCAGCTTCTCGGCCAGGCGCAGGGCGGGCGAGTCGCGTACGTCGCTGGTTCCGGCCTTGAACGCCGTGCCGAGGAACGCGATGGTAAGGCCGTCGATCGGACCGCCGTGCGCCCTCTTGATCAGCCTGACCGCCGCCGGGACCCGGTCGGCGTTGATCGATTCGACGGCCGTCAGGAAGCCGTGCGCGTTCCGCGCGCCCAGCTCGCCGACGCGGTGCGTGAAGGCCGCCACGTCCTTGGGCAGGCACCCGCCGCCGTAGCCGATGCCCGGCCGCATCCCGTCGTGCCCGATCCGCTTGTCGACGCCGATCGCGTGGGCGACCGTGTTCACGTCCGCTCCGACGAACTCGCACACCTCGGCTATCGCGTTGATGAACGAGATCTTGGTGGTCAGGAACGCGTTCGCGGCCGACTTGATCACCTCTGCCGTGGGCGGGTCCGTGAGGATCAACCCCACCCCGTGGTCGAGGATCGGCGCGTACACCTCCTCGACCGCCTCGCGGGCCTGCCGGGAGGTCAGGCCGACCACGACCCGGTCGGGGAACAGGGAGTCCCGCACGGCATGACCCTCGCGCAGGAACTCCGGATTCCAGACCAGCTCCACACCGGAGACCCGCGCGTCAGCGTCGATGATCTTCTGGAGCCGTTCGACGGTGCCGACCATCACCGTGCTCTTGCCGACGATCGTGGCCGGCCTGCTCAGCAGCGGGACCAGCGACCGCATCGCGTCGATCACCTGGGTCATGTCGTAGCCATGGCCGTCTTCGCGCAGCGGGGTGCCGACCGTGATGAAGTGCAGGTCGGCGAAGTCCGCGGCCTCCCCCAGGTCGGTGGTGAAGCGGAGCCGGCCGGAGGAGGTGTGCCGGACCAGGAGGTCCTCGAAGCCCTCCTCGAAAAAGGGGGCGATGCCGTTGCCCAGGGCTCCGCACCTGTCGGGATCCGACTCGACACCGATCACCTCGTGGCCGATCTCGGCCATCGCGACGGCGTGCGGAGCACCGAGGTGACCGCATCCGATCACGGAAACGCGCATCTTGGGTCCTGTCCGTTGGCTTCCTCGGGCGCATGCGGGATGCGTTCCAAGAAGTTATCGCGTGCCGGGGTACCAAGGTGTCGGCTCGGCGGCATTCACCCCTCAAGTCCAGGGATCGACACAGCTCTTTGCCGCTTGATGTGTGCGGGCCGGCCGTACGGTCCCGTCGGCGGCGGCGCACCGAGAAACACGAACTGGTAACGACTCACACCCATACGGTCACCACCGCTTGACAGGAGGACCCATTTGCCATTTTATGCACTTAACCGACTTATTAAGTAGGAATTAAGGAGTAGTCAATGAGGGTTCGCAGGCTCCGGGGGATGGCAGTGGCACTGGCCGCGGTCACGGTGGCAGCCCTCGCGGCGGCCTGCGGAGGAGGCGGGGGGTCCTCCGGCGGCGACACGGCGAAGACGACGACCGAGGTCCGTCTCGGTTTCTTCCCGAACATCACGCACTCCACGGCCCTGGTCGGGGTGCAGAAGGGCTTCTTCGCCAAGGCACTCGGCAGCGACGCGACGCTGAAGGTCTCCACCTTCAACGCCGGACCGGCCGCGACCGAGGCGATCTTCTCCGACGCCATCGACGCGACCTACATCGGGCCGAACCCGGCCATCAACGCCTGGTCGAAGTCCAAGGGCGAAGCCATCAAGATCGTCGCAGGCGCGGCGTCCGGCGGCGTGTTCCTCGTGGTCAAGCCCGAGATCAACGGCGTCGAGGACCTCAAGGGCAAGAAGATCGCCACGCCTCAGCTCGGCAACACCCAGGACGTCGCGCTGCGCTACTGGCTCAAGGAGAAGGGAATCGAGACCGACACCAAGGGCGGCGGTGAGGTGTCGATCCTCCCCCAGGAGAACGCCCAGACCCTGCAGACCTTCGCCACCGGCGACATCGACGGCGCCTGGGTGCCCGAGCCCTTCGCGAGCCGCCTGGTCCAGGAGAGCAAGGGCAAGATCCTGCTCACCGAGGCCGACCTCTGGCCGAACAAGCAGTTCGTGATCACGCACCTGATCGTGCGGCAGCAGTTCCTCAAGGACCACCCCGACCTGGTGAAGAAGCTGATCGAGGCGCACGTCGAGTCCAACGCCTTCATCCAGTCGGACCCGGCGGGCGCCAAGGAGTCGGTCAACGCGGAGCTGAAGGAGCTGACCGGCAAGCCCGTCGCGCCGGCGATCCTGGACAGCGCCTTCGGCAACATCACCTTCACCAACGACCCGATCGCGTCCTCCCTCGTCGGCAGCGCCGACCACGCCCAGAAGGTCGGCCTGCTCGACCCGGTGGACCTGAACGGCATCTACGACCTCACCATCCTCAACGAGGTCCTGGCGGCCAAGAGCCAGCCTGCGGTGAGCGACAAGTGATCGACCCGAGCAGGCGGCACAGAACAGCAGAGTCGAAGCGGTGCGTCCGGTCACGGGCCGGCGAGCCGCTGGTCAGGGAGGCGAAGTGACAGCTCCGATACAGGAGCTGCGCCCCGGCCGGACCGACGGGCACGAGCCCGCGGTCCGGCTGGACGCGGTTTCCAAGGTGTACGGCAGGGAGCTCCTGGCCCTGGACCAGGTCACGCTCTCGGTGGACAGGGGCGAGTTCGTCTGCCTGCTGGGCGCGTCCGGCTGCGGTAAGAGCACGTTGCTCAACCTCGTCGCCGGCCTGGACCGCCCCACCGCCGGAGAGATCGACACCAGGGACGCCCGCATCGCGATGATGTTCCAGGAGCCGGCCCTGTTCCCCTGGCTCACCGTCTCGGGGAACATCGAGCTGGCGCTCCGGGTGACGAGCTCGGGTAAGAACACCACGAAGAAGGAGCGCCGCGCGCGGGCGATGGAGTTCCTGGAGATCGTCCACCTCGGTGGCTTCGGCGACAAGCGCCCGCACGAGCTGTCCGGTGGCATGCGCCAGCGGGTCGCGCTCGCCAGGGCCCTCGCCCAGGACGCCGACGTGCTCCTCATGGACGAGCCCTTCGGCGCCCTCGACGCGATGACCCGTGACCTGCTCCACGACGAGCTGGAGCGGATCTGGCGGGAGCGGGAGCTGTCCGTCCTGTTCGTCACCCACAACGTGCGCGAGGCCGTACGGCTCGGCGACCGGGTCGTCCTGCTGAGCAGCAGGCCCGGCAAGGTGATCGAGGACTTCCCGGTGACACTGTCGCGGCCGCGCCGTACCGACTCCGGCGAAGTGGCCGAACTGGCCTCCACCATCACCGACAGGCTGCGCCAGGAGGTGCTGCGCCACGCCAAGCCGGCGGCGCAGCCGCCCGTCGGCGCCGGGATCGAGAAGTAGCGGGTGCCCAATGACTACTGATCTTTCCCAGCACATCGCCGGTCTGGACGCGCTGGAGCTGTCCAACCGGGAACGGCAGAGCCTGGCCTCAAGGGTCTGGGCCAGAAGCTGGCCGATGATCTCGGCGATCGTCCTCGTCCTCGCCGTCTGGGAGCTGGTCGTGCTCAGCGGGTGGCGCCCGGAGTACGTCCTTCCCGGCCCGGTGACCGTCCTTGAGGATCTGTGGAACCGCCTCGGTGAGGCCGAGTTCTACGAGGCCCTGGGCGTGACGATGCGCCGTGCGATCACCGGGTTCGCGATCGCGGTGCTGGTCGGGCTCGTGGTCGGCGCGGCCGTGTCACGGATCCGGCCCCTGCGGGCGGCGCTCGGCTCCCTGATCACGGGCCTGCAGACCATGCCCTCCATCGCGTGGTTCCCGCTGGCGATCCTGTTCTTCAAACTCAGCGAGAGCGCGATCATGTTCGTGGTCGTCCTCGGGGCGGCGCCGTCGATCGCCAACGGGCTGATCGCCGGCGTGGACTACACCCCGCCGATCCTGCTCCGTGCCGGGCACATCCTCGGCCTGCGACGCCTGGCGCTCTACCGGCACGTCATCCTGCCCGCGTCGCTGCCGTCGTTCCTGTCGGGGCTCAAGCAGGGCTGGGCGTTCGCGTGGCGGTCCCTGATGGCGGGCGAGCTTCTCGTGATCATCGCCCACCAGGCGTCGATCGGCGAACAGCTCGACAACGCCCGGGAGCTCTCCGACGCGCCCGGCCTCCTCGCGACGATGATCGTGATTTTGATCATCGGCATCGTCGTGGACATGTGTTTCGGCGCCGCCGACAACGCCCTCCGGCGCCGCTGGGGGCTCGACCAGCGCGTCGGCTGACGCGAACGTGGGACGTGCCGCCGTTCCGCGGGCCCCCCGGTCCCGAGCGCGGGCTGGTCTTCCAGTCGGGAGCGCTGTTCCCCTTCCTCACCGTCGCGGAGAACGTGGCCTTCGG
>NZ_JBEXUE010000005.1:0-67779 GCF_040614275.1 Streptosporangium sp. NPDC006013 | reverse complement strand
CTGGAAGCGAAGATCGTCATCGGCAGGACGCTGGGCCGGTTTTCGACGCCGGTTTGACGTCGCGGTGCACGACCCCGGCCTGGTGCGCGGCGTCCAGTCCGAGCGCGATCTGCCCCGCCAGGCGGCACGTCTCGGCCACGCTCAGCGGTCCGCGCTCGGCCAGCTCGGCGGCGAGATCCCGGCCGGTCAGCAACTCCATCACCAGGTACGGGCGGCCCTCGTGCTCGCCCATGTCGAGCACGGTCACCACGTTGGGGTGGACGATGCGCGCGGCGGTCCTGGCCTCCCTGGCGAACCTCTCGCGCACCGCGGCGTCGGCCACCTGCGGTGCCAGGATCTTGACCGCCACCGGCCAGCCGGGGCGCAGGTCGTAACCGCGCCAGACCTCGCCCGTGCCGCCGCGGCCGATCAGCTCGTCCAGCCGGTACCGCCCGGCGAGCACCACGGCCGCCCCCTCCCAAACCCCCATGATCTCCCGCCATCAACTCCGAACCCGGCAATTGGCACACCACTGTAGGGGTGCCTCGCCGGGATCGCAGGACAAGATCGCGTTCCGGTTCCCCCGGACCCGCCGCTTTCCTTGCCAATCCACTCATTGATGGATTGCGAGGTAGGGGCATCGCGGCCAGACTGTCCGGCATGAGGAAGAGCGAGGAAGACGTCTCCGCACCCCCGGCCCGCCGCCGGGGACGCCCGCCCAGGGACAGGTCCGCGCCGTCCACCTCCGACCGCATCCTCGCGGCGGCGACCGACCTCTTCGCCCGGCACGGGGCCGACGGCGTCTCCATGCGCGACATCGCCGCCCAGGTCGGGATCGACGTCTCCAGCGTGCACCACCACTTCCCCACGAAGGCGTCGCTGTACGACGCCTGCTTCGCCCGCGTCTTCGAGCTGGAGCGGGCGACGCTCACGCCGCCGGTGCGCGCCCTCCTCGCCGCGGTGCGCTCCGGACCGGTGGCCGACGTGGTGAGCGCCATGCACGACCTGGTGGACGCGTTCGTGGACTTCCTCGACGACCACCCCCAGACCACGTTCCTGTGGCTGCGCCGGTGGCTGGACCCCGGCCTCCACCTGTCGCTGGACGAGGCGTACTCGCTGCCGATCTACGGCGAGATCGAGCGGGCCCTGCTGGAGGCGGCCACCCGCGGCCTGGTCGTCGAGCCGACGCCGCACATCACCGTGCGCGGCCTGGTCTGGGCGGCCCACGGCCACGTGACCGCCCTGGCCGCCCTGACCGCCCGGGGGGGCGACCCGGTGGCCGCGGATCGGGAGAGGCGCGAGTTCCGCGCCTACGCCCGCCGTTTCGTCGACCGGCTCTACGCACCCCCTGGCGCGGGCGCCGTGGACGGCTAATATTCCATCATTCGATGGAATATGGGAGGCAGCGGATGAGCTCAGCGGAACCGGGCCCGGGAGTGACCGCCGGCAGCGCCGGAGCGCCGGCCGAGGAGGTGTCCGCCGGTACGCCGGGCCGGGGAGTGACCGCCGTCGTCGGTGGCGGCGCCGCGGGCATAGCCGCGGCCAAGGCCCTCATCGAGGCCGGCCTGCCGGTGCTCGGCGTCGAGCGCGCCACCTCCCTCGGCGGCCTGTGGCGGCTGGACGCCGACACCGCGTCCTACGAGGGCCTCCGCCTCAACACGAGCAGGCCGCGCACGGAGTTCTCCGACTTCCCCATGCCCGCCGAGTGGCCCGACTACCCGACCCGCGCCCAGATGCTGGAGTACCTGCGGTCGTACGCCGAGCACTTCGGGGTCGGCGAGAGTTTCCGGTTCGCCACCACGCTCGAATCGGCCCGGCGTGCCGGCGACGGCTGGGAGCTGGCGCTGACCGGCCCCGACGGGCCGTACCTCGAGACGGTGCAGCATCTTGTGGTGGCCAACGGCCACAACCACGAGCCCCGCCACCCCGAACCGCCGTACCCGGGGACGTTCACCGGCACCGAGTCGCACGCGCACGGCTACGTCACCCCCGCCGAGTTCGCCGGGAAGCGGGTGCTCGTCGTGGGCACCGGCAACTCCGCGATGGACATCGCCGCCGAGCTCGTCGGCCACGCGTCCACCGTGCTGCTCTCGGCCAGGCGCGGTGTCTGGGTGCTGCCCAAACGGCTGCTCGGCCGCCCCTCCGACCAGCTCAACGGCGCCCTCGCCGCCCTGCTCCCCTGGCGGGTGCGCCAGGTGGTCTCCCAGGCGGTGCTCAGGGTCGCCGACCGGAAACCCGCCGGGCCGCGCCTCCCCGCCCCCCGTCAGGGCGTGCTCCAGGACCACCCGACCCTGAGCGACTCCGTTCCCGAGCTGATCGCGAGAGGAAGGATTCTCGCGCGGCAGGGTGTCACCCGCCTGGACGGCTCCCGGGTCCACTTCGCCGACGGACAGGCGGACGAGGTGGACCACATCGTGTGGTGCACCGGCTACCGGGCCGTGACCCCGTTCCTCGACGCGGACACGGTGCCCGACCCGGCGAGCCTGCTGCTCTACCGCCACGTCTTCCCCATCGGCGACGACTCGATCAGCTACGTCGGGCTGATGCAGTCGACCGGCTCGGCGTTGCCCGTCGTCGAGGCGCAGGGCCGCCTGGTGGCCGCCGTACGGACCGGAACCCATCGGTTGCCCGATCCGGAGAGCGCGCGGAGGATCGCCTCGGCCGAGCTCGACGCCGCGCGGGAGCGCTGGGGACAGCGCAGGCCCCACATGCGGATCGACGTCGACCAGTACCTCCGCGTCGTGAACCGCGAGCTGCGCCCGTCCCCGGCGCGCGCGCTGGCCGGGCGCCGGATCCTGGTCACCGGCGCGGCGGGCACCTTCGGCAGGGCGATGAGCGCGCGGTTCACCGCCCAGGGCGCGCGAGTGGTCGGCCTGGACGTCGTCCGTCCCACCGCCCGCCCCGACGGCTCCGACATACCGATCATCGCGTGCGACATCACCTCCCAGGAGTCCGTCGACGCCGCGGTGGCGGAGGCCGCGGCCCTGCTCGGCGGCATTGACCTGCTGATCAACAACGCCGGCCGGGGCGGGCCCGCCCCGGCCGAACTCGCCCCGGGCGACGAGGTGGAGGCGCAGCTGCGGCTGAACCTGCTCGGCGCCTGGCGCGTGACGGCGACGGTCATGCCCCACCTGGTACGCGCCAGGGGGCAGGTGGTCTTCATCGCCTCACGGATGGCGGTCCTGCCGCTGCCGCTGGCGGCGGCGTACGGCGTCTCCAAGCGCGCGCTCGCGGCCTACGCCGACGCGCTCCGCCTTGAGGTCGGCACGCACGTCGGCGTGACGACCGTCTATCCGAGCATGGTCCGCAGCCCGATCCACGACAGCACGAAACAGGCCGGGCTCTCCCTGGACGCGGTGTCTCGGCCGGAACCCGTCGAGGGCGTGGTCGACGCGATCGTCCGCGCGGTCACCGCCCGCCGCGCCCCCCGTGACGTGGCGACCACCCGCCGGGGACGTGTCGAGATGATGGTGGGCAGGCACGCCCCCGCCCTGGCCGACCGTCTCGTCCGGCGCACCGTCGCCGCCCGCATGGCGGCCGGTGACTTCGCAGGCGCCCCCCTCGCAGCGGGCATGGTGCGCCGGCACCGAGGCTAGCCGGAGAGCGGCGCCGTTCACCCCTTCCCGCGCCGGGAGTGTGCGGCTTTCTACCCGGCCGCGGGTCAGAACCCGGTGAGCGAGGGCATCGGATCGGACACCCCGGCACGGAAGACCCTGCCGAGAACGGCCCGTAGCCGCTCCGTCTCGACGGGGCCCAGGTTCAGCTCGACGGTCAGGACGGTCTCGGTCTCCATGTCGTCCGCCGCCCTGGGGGTGAGGTGCAGGACGAGACGCCGATCGTCGAGCACGCATGCGGTGATGCCACCCCCGGTGCCCCGCATGTCCTTGCGAGCCACCCAGTAGGACCGCTTTCCCGCCTCCTTCGTGGCGAGGAAAAGAAGGTGGTCGCCGCCGCCCTCGGCCTCCTCGTGCAGGACGGCGATGGGGCCCGCGGCCCTCTCGTCGACTTCGAGCCGGTGGACGGCCAGGTGCCCGGCCGGCGTGTAGACCAGCTCTCCGGAGATGACCGGCTCGGGCCGCGGTGCCCAGCGGGAGCGTCGCCGGAGGTCCTCGGGCTCGTGGATCCCCACCGGGACCGCCGTCGGGAGCGCGTCCAGCAGCCAGCCGGGAACGAGGTCGCGGGGAAACAGCGTCAGCTCTTCCAGCAGCGCGACGTCGGGGATGTCCGTACCTTCGGGGAAGGGGAACCCGTCGGCGTCCACCTGTCCCCGATACGACCTGCTCTCCGGCGTGAAGCGCAGCTCGCAGCGGAACCAGCTGCCCTCGCCGTCGCGACGGGACAGTTCGCGGAGCCGCCGGAACGGCTCCTCCAGCCCCTGGACGCCGAGCTCCACCCCGTCACATTCCACGGTGACCCGGGAGAATCCGCCGACCTGGGCGCAGCGGACCGTGGCGCCGTTCCAGCCAGGAGGCGCGGCGGCACGGACCAGGTCGCCGATCGCCAGCCGCAGGCGGCACTCCTCGTCATACTTCGAGCGCATGGGTCATCCTTCCTTCGCCGTCAACAGCCCGTGCAGGCGGCGCGCCTCACGGAGCAGGCCACTCGATCCCTTACGCGCCGCCATGGCCTCGATCTCGGGAATCGCCCCGCGAGCGCGGCAGCACGCCGCCGTGGTGGCGGCCAGCGCCACGAACTCGGTGAGCCCGTGGCGCGGCCGGCGACCGGCTTGGGGCACGAGCAACGGCAACGCCGCGGCGATGGCCGTCCACACCTCCTCATGGGCACCCTGGCGGGACGCCGACTCCAGGGCCGCCGTCAGGTGGAGGAGCTTCACCTGGTCGTATCCGACCAGCGCCGCCGCCTGCCTGCCGAGTTCGGCGGCCTGCAGGTCGCCGCGGCCCGCCATCGTCAGCAGGACGTCGACGGCTTCCGGCATGTCCGGGTTTCCCAGCACATGGGCAAGGACGAGCGAGACGGCGACCCCCGGCGGCCCGTCGAGCCCGGCGAGCAGGCGGAGATGGTCCGGTCCTACCGCCGGGCCGCGCCACTGATCGCGCAGGAGCTGACCTGACAGGTGGGCGGCGGCCACCTCGCGGTGGGACGGGAACATCGACGGCCACCAGGACAGATGAACTTCGTCACCGTGCCGCGGAGAGGCGGCGAACATCCGGTCGACGAGCGGCAGCCCGGTGGCCGGCGCGTGCAGCGACGGGACGAGCTTCACCTCGGTGGAGTAGGCCGGCGCGCTGCGGGACCAGTGCACCTCCACCACCGGATCCTCGAACCGGGCCCCGGACAGCCGGCGGGCGACCAGGCGGCCGGCCGGCGAGGAGAGCCGGCCGGCGCGTTCGGCCGCGTTCGGATCCCGCTCTCTGGGCAGCCGGAGGAGTGCCTGCTGCAGGTCCGCGGCCAGCGGCTTCACCCCGGCGGCCTCGATGACCTCCAGCCTCGTCACCAGCTCGGCCGCCGCCACGTGCCCGGTCGTGAGGGTGGGGGTGGACAGCAGCAACGGCGGGACGACGTCCTCCTCGACGGCCATCTGGATCTCGGCCGCCCGGTGCAGCAGAAGCAGGTGCGGCGGGCAGAGACGGCGGGTGTCAGGGAGTTTCCGCTTCCAGGCACCCCGCATCGGTGCGATGCCGCTGAGGGAGCACATGGCGCCGATCAGCCAGTGGTCGACCTGGTCCCAGCGATCGACCCGGTTCCAGTGGTAGTCGCCTCCGTACAGGCGCTCATACCTGCCGACCAGGTGGGGCTTGAGCTCGGCGGCCGTACTCTCGCGATCCCGGTGCACGAGGGCGACGAAACCGGCCAGCAGCCGCTCCCACTCCTGCCAGTCACCGGAACCGTCCAGCAGGGGCACCATCTCCGCCACGGAACCGATCGGATCAGGCATCCGCCGCGGCGCGTCGGGCTGCGGGAGCGGGGACGGGGCGAACCCGTCCCGTGGGTCGGGCTCGGCCGGCTCCTCGCCGCCGAAGACCGCGAAGGCACGCCGCCCGAGGTCGGGCGGGAGCGTGCCGAGCGCGTCGCGGATGACGTCCCGGCCCTCGTCGTCCATCCGGCTCGCGTGCTTGATCGCGAGCGTCACCGCCCTGTCCTGCAGTTCGGTGGAGTCCGCGGCGAACACCAGCGCCAGCGGTCCGGCGATCGAGGTCGCCAGCTCGGGCGAGAGCCGTACCCGCTGGTCCAGCCAGGTGAGCCCGGCGCGGACGAGCTTGCGCTCGGGCCTGAAGAGCACCGACTCCCACCCCTCCACCAGGTCGAAGGGGTCGAGCCCGTCCAGCCCGCGCAGATGCCGCAGCGCCAGCTCGGCGACCGGCCCCGGCGCCGCGGGCAGCAGCCGCAGGTAGTCGCGGGCGTGCGGCTCGATCTCGTGCGGCGCCGGATCCAGGGCCTCGTGCAGGCGGACGAAGAACCGCAGCTCTGCCGCCGAACCACCCAGCAGGAACCGCCTGACGCACCCCTGGAGCAGCATCGGCCGTCTCGCCCCGTCCTTGGCGGCCAGGGTACGCAGGGCGCCCAGCAACGACCGGGCCGGATCGTTCTCCCACTGCAGGGCCCGCCCCACCCCCTGAACCTCGAAGACGCGGGGAAGCATGGCGTCGAAGAGCGGATCCTTTCGCAGAGCGGGCAGACCGCCGACGGTGCTCACCCATCCGACGACCAGCGGATCGTGGGCCGGTACCTCGATCCCGGTCGCACGCAGCAGGGCGAGTGCCAGCGGCAGCCCACGGTCCTCCCCCGTCCGGAGCCTCAGCACGAGCCGTCCGGCCAGGTCGGCCCGCCACTCCGCCGGCCGGGTCGCGAGAATCGCCATGATCCGCTCGGTGTCCCCGTACGGCGAGCCCCAGCGGGAGGTGAAGTCCCGGCGGTTCAGCCAGGTCGCCACGGCGGCCGCCCCGGTGAGCACCCCGGCCCCGGCGGCGCGGAGCACCTCGGCGTAGTCGTCGAGCCCCTCCCAGGATTCGCGTCGGCCGCGCAGCGTCTTCAGGTATCCCGGAAGAAGGCCGGCGACCTCCTTGCGCGCCTCCTCGTCCAACTCGACGATCCGGACCGCGACGGCGTGGGCGTCCCGGCGGTCGATGAGTCCGCGGATCTCCTCCCAGGCGGTCATGCGCCGGCCTCTTCGCGGCGGGTGATCCGAGGGAGTTCGCCGGGTGCGGAGACCTTCGTCCCGGCGGTCGACAGAGCAGCCTGCTGCTGCGAACTGAGCATGCCGGGAACGGTAGTGATCCACTCCGACAATTCGGCCGAAGGCCCGTTACCGGGCCGTGGCGGAACCGGTCTGCAGTCGTCTCCCCGTGCGTCGCCAGCGGGTGAGCCCACCGTCCAGCGGGCGCGCCGGAAAGCCATGGTCGCGGAGCAGGCGCACGGCCTCCGGGACGTACAGGAAGTCTCCCGCCGTCGCGACGGTCCCGGTGAACGGTCAGCGAAGGAGCAGGTTGAGCAGGACCGTCAGGAGGACGGAGAGCAGCACGGAGACGAGGATCATGGTCAGGCACCCGGCCCAGCCGCCCAGGATCCTGATCTCCGTCTTCCCGATGCGCATGCCCTCGTGCTACCCGGCGACGACCGGGGAAACCCGGTCCCTCGACCTGGACGGCTACCACCTGCTCCACGCCGTCCGTGCCGACCTGCTCCGCCGCCTGGAGCGCACCGCCGAGGCGACGTCGGCCTACGGCGGCGATCGCCCGCACCGGGAACGCGGCCGTACGCGACTTCCTGCGGCGCAGCCATCGGGCGCTCACCGGAGCCGGATAACGGATGGCTGCCGCTGGATTCCACATGCGGACAAGGTGCTTTTATCCGCCTTTGTGGGAGCGGTACCATCAGGCACGCCAAGGATGATCCACAAGCTGCTCGGAAGTCAGCCTGGCCGGCGTCACCTGCTGGACGCGGATCACACTCGACGTCCGGTGAGCCTCCATTGACGAGTCCGCCCCGTACGAGAAGGAGAATCCCATGAGCCGGCCGGTCGTTCTGCCCGCCTTCCCCGCTCCGCTGCGCTGGTTGAACCGGCCGGTCGGATGGAGCGTCGACGGGGACGACGCGCTGGCCATCGAGGCGGGCCCGAACACCGACCTGTTCACCGACCCCGGCGGCCCCGACCGCTTCGCCAACGCCCCCGCCCTGGTCGGGCGGCTGGACGGGGACTTCACGCTGAGCGCCCGGATCAGGGTCGACCTGCTGACCACCTACGACGCCGGGGTCCTGGTGCTGCACGCCGACGAGCGCACCTGGGCGAAGTTCTGCCTGGAGATGTCCCCGCAGGGCAGGCCCACGATCGTCTCGGTGGTGACCCGCGGGGTGTCCGACGACTGCAACTCCTTCACCGCCGAGGGCGACGACCTGCGGCTGCGAATCTCCCGGATCGGCTCCGCCTTCGCCTTCCACGTCTCCACCGGTACCGACTTCTGGCATCTCACCAGGTACTTCGCGCTCGACGGAGACCCCGAGGTCGGCTTCCTCGCCCAGTCACCGACCGGCCAGGGCTGCACCGTCCGTTTCGAGGACATCCGCTACTCGGCGACACGCCTCTCCGACCTGCGCAACGGCGAGTGAGCCCGGCCGGGTGAACGGCGCCTATCCCCGCATCCCGAACAGGAACCGGGTCACCCGCGTGCGGCGCACCAGCAGGTCGTAAGTGGCCACGGTCAGGACCAGCGAGGCCGCGACGATCACGAGGTACTTGACCACGATCGGCGCGTGCCGGCCGACCACGCCGTACGCGACCGCGACGACGATCGGCTGGTGCAGGACGTACAGCGGCAACGCGGCGGTGGCCAGATAGCCGTACAGCCGCCGGCCCCGGCCGTCCGGCGTGTCCCGCGCGGCGGCCGGTGCCCCGCGACGACGGTCGAGAAGTCCCAGGATCGCGACCAGCCAGCACCACCCCGCCATGCCGTACAGGGTGCGGACACCGATCGAGAGGGCGGTCAGGTCCGTGAAGGGGTCGCCTCCGGGAGTGTTGCCCGCGATCAGGAAACCCGGCATGCCGATCAGGAACAGGACCAGGCCGAGCACGGCGGCCGGCACCGCGTCGCGGCGCATCGCCGCCCGGAACCGCTCGTCGGCGGCGAGCACGAACCCGTACAGGAAGAACAGCAGGTAGGCCCAGCGGTTCCAGCCGGCGTACGCCTCCTCCAGGCCCAGCAGCGCGCTGATCACCGCGATCGGGACGCCGGCCAGCAGCACCGCTCCGCGCCGCCGCACCGCCGTGGCCAGCCGGTCGCGGATCCGGCGGCCGAGGTCGCGGGGAAACCAGCGGACCAGCGGCGCCAGCAGCAGCGCGAACGCGAGCAGCATCACCACGAACCACAGGTGCCCGACCTCGAAGTGCTCGCCCTGTACGACGAAGGGGAACTCCGCCAGGTCCAGGCGCACGTCGAAGAAGCGCGGCAGGAACCGCAGGTACGACTCGTGATACGCGGGGTCGGCCCGCAGCCGCAGCCACTGCGGCACCGGGATGATGGTGAGCGTCGCGAACACCAGCGGCACGCCGAGCCGCAGCAGCCGTTCCACGGCGAATCCGGCGGGATCGCGCCGGCGCAGCGAGTGCCACGAGCCGAGACCGGCGATGAGGAAGAGCATCGGCATCGCCCACACCACGCCGAGACCGGCGGCGATCGTGGTCGCGTCGGTGGTCTCGGCGTTCTTCACGTAGTAGTCGTCGCGGGTGTCGAACACCAGCGCCGAGTGGAAGAACACCAGCCCGACCACCACCAGGGTGCGGATCGCGTCCAACTCCGGCCGCCGCCCCGGTCGCGCGGCCTCGAACGGTTCGATGTGTGTCGTCGCCATCCCACCTCCGCCGCTCCGCGTACCCGGATCAGTCTCGTGCCTGCACTCCTTCCCGCGCTACCGGAATGCGGGCCGGAAAGCGGATAAATCCACTCGGTCCTCCCAGGGCGTGTCAGGCCGGGCGGCCCGCTGACATGGATCTGTGCCACGGCTGACATGCGTGCCGGTCAGGGTGCGTGGGGTCAAGACCGCCACTCAAGACCACCACTCAAGACCACCGCTCAAGACCACCACTGTGGAGGACATCATGACCCTTGCCTTCGAGGCGGAGGGACTGGTCAAGCGCTACCGGAAGACGACCGCGCTCGCCGGGATCGACCTGGCCGCCCGGCAGGGCACGGTTCTCGGGGTGCTCGGGCCGAACGGCGCTGGCAAGACAACGGCCGTTCGAATCCTGGCCACACTGCTGAGACCCGACGAAGGACACGCCACGGTCGGCGGGCTCGACGTCGTACGGCACGCCGCCCGGGTACGCCGCCTGATCGGGCTGACCGGACAGTACGCGTCGGTCGACGACGACCTCACCGGTATGGAGAACCTCGTGCTGATCGGGGAGCTGCTCGACCTGCGCCGCACGGAGGCGAAGGCCAGGGCGACGGAGCTGCTGACGAGCTTCGGGCTCGCCGAGGCCGGCGGGCGGGCGGCCAAGACGTACTCGGGCGGCATGCGGCGCCGCCTCGACCTGGCCGCCGGTCTCGTCGGCCGTCCCGCCGTCCTCTATCTCGACGAGCCGACGACCGGTCTGGACCCGGCCAAGCGGGACGACGTGTGGAGCATCATCCGCTCGCTGGTCGGCGACGGGGTCACCGTGCTGCTGACCACGCAGTACCTGGAGGAGGCCGACGCCCTGGCCGACGACATCTCGGTCATCGACCACGGACGGGTCATCGCGCACGGCACCCCGGCCGAGCTCAAGCACGTCGTGGGCGGGCAGACGATCCTCGTCCGGCCCGCGGACCCGGCCCGGCTGGCGGACGCCGCCGCGCTCGTCGGCGCGGTGGTCGGCCGCACCCCCGAATCACCCGGCCGGGGCGTGATCACTGTTCCCGTCGAGAGCGACACCGCGTTCACCGAGATCGTACGGCGGCTCGACCAGGAGCGGATCTCGGTCACCGAGCTCAGCCTCCGGCTGCCCAGCCTGGACGAGGTCTTCTTCACGCTCACCGGACGCCACACCGAAGAGGAGACCGCGGCATGACGCTCACCATGGAACGCGCGCAGGCACCGGCCCCCGTCCAGCCCCGGCCCTTCGGGCTGGTGCGGCACAGCCTCGCGCTCGGCAGAAGAAGCCTGACCAAGACCCTGCGCACCCCCGAGCAACTGCTCGACGTGACGCTGCAGCCGATCGTCTTCGTACTGGTGTACGTCTATCTGCTCGGCGGGGCGGTGGCCGGTTCCACCCACGAGTACCTGCAGTTCCTGCTTCCCGCCATCATGGTGCAGACGCTGATGTTCGGCGGGATGGCCACCGGGGTGAACCTCAACACCGACATCGGCAAGGGGGTCTTCGATCGGTTCCGCAGCCTGCCGATCGGCCGGTCCGCACCGCTGATCGGCTCGGTGCTCGGCGACCTGATCCGCTATCTGGTGGCCGTCGTCTCCCTGTTCGGCTGCGGCTTCCTGCTGGGGTTCCGGATCCAGACCGACCCGCTGTCGGTGCTGGCCGCCTGCCTGCTCACCATCTTCTTCGCGTTCAGCCTGAGCTGGGCGTTCGTCCTGATCGGGATGCTCATGCGCAACCCGGGCGGGGTGCAGGGGACGGCCTTCATAGTGCTGTTCCCGCTGACCTTCGGCACCAGCATGATCACACCGAAGGAGACCCTCCCCGGCTGGCTGCAGACCTGGGTGGAGATCAACCCGGTCGCGCACGCGATGGACGCCTCGCGCGCCCTGATGCTGGGCGGGCCGGCGACGGGTCCGGTGATGTGGACGCTGCTGTCCTCGGCGCTCTTCCTGGCGGTGTTCGCGCCGCTGGCGGTCCGCGCCTACCGCCGCCGTACCTGATCGAGCGCGGCGGCGCGGTCGAGTGCCATCCCCCGCGCGTGGGCGGCGTCGTAGGCGGCGTCGCCCAGTTCGTCTCTGAGCCGCCGGGTCAGCCGGGCGATCTCAAGGTTGAACCCGTCGGGGGCGCCTCGGAGCCGCTCGGCGGCGCCGAGAATCTCCGCCGCGCCGGTCAGGTCACCTCGCCAGGCTCGCAGGGCCGCCGCGGCGATGCCGACGCGGCCCAGGACCGGCATGTCCTTCCCTTCCAGGGCCCAGTCGATCGCCTCGTCGAGCCGCCGTTCCGCGGTCACCGGATCGTCCCGATCGATCGCCAGATGGACCATCGCCTGCAGGATCAGTGCGTGGAACTGCGGGGCGACGAACACAATGTCCTTGGTGCCGGTCGCCGCCGCGTCGTAGTGCCGCGCCGCCTCGTCGAGGGCACCCGTATGGCGGGCGAGATCGCCCAGCGCGAGCCGGGCGAACGCGACGTGCCGCTGTGACCACTGCCGCGCCGTGGGTTCCGCCATCGCCAGCAACTCGGCGCGTGCCCTCTCCACGTCGCCCTGCTGCGCCCGCGCGGCGGCGAGCGTGATCCGCTGGTGGTCGGCGTTGTCATCGGGGTTGAGGGCGTGCAGCAGCCGGATGGACTCCTCCAGCGCCTCGACGGCCTCGTCGAAGTCGCCGAACGCCAGATTGGCCTCCGCCAGCGGGCCCAGTACCTGGGCGAGCCCCCACCGGTCCCCCAGGTCGCGGAAACCGGCGGCGGCCCTGAGCAGGTCGCGGCGTGCGCCCGCCTGGTCTCCCTCGTTCTCCAGGAGGGCCGCCCTGATCCTGAAGAGCATCGCACGGGTCCACAGGTGGGGATGCGACAGCCGCCGCTCGACGGCGGCCACGCCCCGGACGGCGTCGTCGGTGAAGATCGCGAGGACGGGTTCGAGCAGGGCGAGGAACGGGTTCTCGGTATCGGGATCGACGGTGGCGGCCAGCGACCGGAGCCGCTCGATGGTGTCCTGCAGGCCCTCATGGTCACCGGAGAGCATCTTGTTGATCATGTGGAGGGCGGCGGCGACCGACCGGTGCTCCGGAGACACCTCGCCGGGAACGCCGAGGGCGAGACGGAGCCAGCCCGCGGCCTCGGCGTAGTTGTCGCGGATCATCCAGAAGACGCTCAGCGCGGCGGCCAGCCGTACCGCCGTGTCGGCGTCGCCCGCGTCGGCGGCGAAGTGCAGGGCGGCGAGCAGGTTGTCGCGCTCGGCATCCAGCACGGCCAGCCAGACCAGCTGCCGTTCCTCGCGCAGACAGGGTTCGGCCGTCTCGGCGAGGTCCAGGAAGTACCCCGCGTGCGCGGCCCTGACCTGGGCGATCTCCCCGGTCTCCGCCAGCCGCTCCAGCCCGTACTCGCGGATCGTCTCCAGCATGCGGTAGCGCGGCTGCGGCGCCTCGACCACCTGCAGCAGCGACCTGTCCACCAGCGCGCCGAGCAGGTCCAGGGCCGTGCCCGGCTCCCCGCACACCCGCTCGGCGGCCTCCACCGAGATCCCGCCGGGAAACACCGCGAGCCGCTCCGCGAACCGGCGCTCGTCGTCGTCGAGCAGGTCCCAGCTCCAGGCGACGACCGCGCGCAACGTCCGATGGCGGGGCAACGCGGTGCGGCTGCCGCCGGTCAGCAGCCGGAACCGGTCTCCGAGGCGCCCGGCCACCTGAGGCGCGGTCAGCGAACGCATCCGCGCGGCGGCCAGCTCGATCGCCAGCGGCAGCCCGTCCAGCCGACGGCAGATCTCCACCACCGCCGCGACGTTCTCCCCGGTGACCGCGAAGCCCGGCCGTACCGCGGCGGCCCGGTCCGCGAGAAGCCGCACCGCCGGGCTGGTCCCGGCCTCCTGGGTGGAGGCGTCCGGCTCGGGCAGTCCGAGCGGGGCGACCGGAGACAGGACCTCGCCGAGTATCCCGAGGGGCTCCCTGCTGGTGGCGAGCACCCGCAGCCTCGGGCACCTCCCCAGGAGGTCCTCGACCAGGTGGGCCGCGGCCTCGACCAGGTGCTCGCAGTTGTCCAGCACGATCACCGTCTCGGCGCGCGAGAGCGCCTCGACCAGGCGGCTCATCGTGTCCCTGGGCGTGCTCTGGGCGTCGAAGGAGCCCGTCTCCCTGACACCCAGCACGCCGAACACCGCCTGGGGCAGGTCGGCCGGATCGGTCACCGCCGCGAGCTCCACCAGCCAGACACCACCTGGCCGCCGCTCGGCGATCCTTCCGGCGACGGTGGTCGCGAGCCGGGTCTTACCCGCTCCGCCGGGACCGACCAGCGTGACCAGCCGTCCTTCCTCCAGCAACGCGCCGACCCGCCGCACCTCGGCCGCCCGGCCGACGAAGCTGGTCAGCGCGGTCCGCAGGTTGCCGTTCGGCGGGCGAACGGGCTCCGCCGGGCTCTCCTGAAGCAGCGCCAGGTGGATCTCCCGCAGCTCAGGTCCCGGGTCGGCCCCCAGCTCGTCCGCCAGATGGAGCCGGATCCTCTCGTAGCCGACCAGCGCCTCGGCCTGACGCCCCTGGGCGTGCAACGCCCGCAGCAGCAGTCCCTGCAGCCGCTCCCTCAGCGGGTGACGGGCCGCGGGCTCGGAGAGCTCGGCCACCAGGTGGGCATGGCGCCCGGACGCCAGTTCCGCCTCGGCGCGATCCTCGAGCGCGGCCAGGCGCGCCTCGTACAGCCCGGCCGCGTACGCCGTGGCGAAGGAGGCTCCGGCGGCGTCCGCCAGGGCGGGACCTCGCCAGAGCCCGAGCGCCTCGAGGAGCAGGGGGGCGGCGGCGGCCGGATCCCCGCCGTTCAGCGCGCGCCTCCCCGCTCGTGCCAGCCGCTCGAACCGGTGCGCGTCGACCGCGTCCGGCGGCAGGTCGAGCCGGTAGCCGCCGGGAGCCGACCGCAGCACCGACGCGTCCGGCAGGGCCCGGCGCAGCCTGGCGATCAGTGACCGCACCGCGTTGGCGCGGTCGGCCGGCTGCTCCTCCGGCCAGAGCGCGTCCGACAGCTCGTCGGCCGTGACGACCCTCCCCGCTCCCACCGCCAGCCGGATCAGCAGCACGCGGAGCCGGACGCCCCCGATCTCGACGCTCTCACCGCCCGCCGTCACCTCCAGCGGGCCCAGGATCCCCACACGCATGGAGCCAACTGTGCCACGCCACGGAACGGCGCGGCCCCGCCCGGCTGGGAACACGTCACCCCTGGCCGCGCCGCGCGACGGCAGCCACGACGCGGTGGCGGTGCGGATCATCGTGGCCGCGCCGACTCCGCTTTGGGCCGCTACGCCGAAGACCACACCGGCCGCACCCGCGTCGGGCTCACCGAACCCATGCCCCTGCCCGCCGACCTGGCCGAGCTCCTGGCCATCGCCTGAGGACCCTCCAGCCGATCTCATGGGCGCTTAGCCCTCTGGTCAGTGGAAATCCTACGGTTTGGGGCGCAGGACACATTTCTTACCGACACCCCATCAAGCGGCCAGCTGATGCTCCTCCTCGGTGTCACTTCGGGTGAGCCGGTAGCCGGGCACGGCGGCGGAGCGGACTGCCGCCTCAGTGGGCCAAAGAGCCCAGGCCGCTGCGGCGGCGACGAAACCGATCGCGGAAAGTACGGCGGCGGCCGCGACCATCCCGACGCTGAACGCCAACCACCCGGCCAGTGGATAGGTGAGCAGCCAGGCCGCGTGGGAGAGGGAGAACTGCGCCGCGAAGGCGGCCGGCAGGTCGGCGGACGGCACGGCGCGCCGGATCAGGCGACCGGTCGGAGTAAGCGCCGCGGATGTCGCGGCGCCCAGCAGCGCCCATGCGATCAGCAGCCACGACCACGACAGGACGCCTGCCGCCAGGCCGACGGTGAACGCGCCCAGGACCACGAAGAGAGCGACAGCCGCGGGCAGCATCACCCTGCGGTCACTGAGCCTGTCCAGCACGCGGGGCAGCAGCAGGGCGACGGCCATCGATCCGGCCCCGAACGCGCCGAGTGCGATCGAGACGTCACCTGCGGTGCGGTCCAGGTGATCGCGGACCAGGACGACGGTGTTGACGATGACCATGGCGCCGGCGGCCGCGACGCTCATGTTCAGGGCGAGCAGGGCGCGCAGCTGCGGCGTGGCCCCAAAGAGCCGGGCACCGTAGGTGGCCTTGGCGAAGGCGCCGCCGCTGCGCCGGACCGGTGCCGGCCTGGGCAGGACGACGGATACGACCAGCGCGGCCGAGGCCAAGAACCCCAGGACGGTTCCGAAGAACAGCCAGTTGTAGCTGATCAGGGTCAGCAGCCCGGCCGCGAGCACGGGGCTGAACAGGCTCTCCATGTCGTAGGCGAGCCGAGACAGCGACAGCGCCCGGGTGTAGTCACGCTCGGCCGGCAGCACCTCGGGGATGGTCGCCTGGAAGGTCGGGGTGAAGGCCGCCGAGGCGGCCTGAAGGAAGAAGATCAGGACGTAGATCTGCCACACCTCGGTGACGAACGGCAGGGCCAGCGCGACGCCGCCGCGGATGAGGTCGGCGGCCACCAGCAGGGTCCGGCGCGGGATGCGGTCGGCGAAAGCGCTGATCACTGGGGCTATGCCGACAAAGGCGACCATCTTGATGGCCAGCGCGGTACCGAGCACCGCGGAGGCGCTCGCCCCGGCCAGGTCGTAGGCGAGCAGGCTCAGCGCCACGGTCGCCAGCCCGGTGCCCACCAGGGCGATGGCCTGCGCGGCGAACAGGTGCCGGTAGGTGCGATTACGTAGTACGAAGAACATGACCCCGCCCTCTCAGGCCACAGCGGCCTCCAGCGTGCTTATGTGCGCAGCTATGCACGCGTTGAACAGCAGGGAGGGCGGAGGAATTCCCCGTTCTGGCCTCAGGAGTGCCAGGGTTCGCCGGTCACCTTATGGTCGGCATGGTTCAGCGCCTCCACCACAAGGCTGCGCAGGTGCCCGTCGCGCAGCGAGTACACCGCGCGGCGACCCTCCTTCCTGAACTGCACCAGATTCGCCAGACGGAGTTTGGCCAGATGCTGGCTGACAGCGGGCCGGGCCGCGCCACTGGCCGTAGCCAGGTCGGTCACGTCCATCTCCCCCGCGGCCAACAGCCACAACAGATGCAGTCGCGTGGGATCGGACAGCAGGGCGAACACCGCACTCGCCTTCTCCAACTGTTCCCGATCAGGAGTCCGCTGGTGCCGATGGACGACAGAGGAGGACGAAGGGCGCTCGCGCTCTGACATGCAGCCATCGTAGGGCGGCGGACATCCCCTCTCTTCCATGATCCGACCACGTCGCAGGCAGTGCGAGGTGCACGCCGCTGCCAGATTCCGGTCTCTGCCGCGGTGCGACATTCGGTAATCAGACCCGCTCAACGCCGAAGGTCACAACCCTCCGGCTCGCCGTCAACGCCGAGGCCGCCGTCACCTGCGGCTACCACACCACCGCAACAGAAGCCCTCAACCCGATCGCGGCGAAAGCCCTGACCTCCGCCCACGACGTGCTGCGCAACGCCGCGATCGGCATCCCCACACTGCTGACGATCACCCACGACATCGAAGGCCGACCCCTTCGAAGACGGGTTCGGACAGTCGCATGCCTTCTTAATCTTGTGCGTCACGGACGGCCAGGCCGGGAGCCAGCCGCTCAGGCTTCTCCGTGTCCCGCTGGGCCGGCCGCATTCGCGCCGCGTCGATGCCACCTGCCGCGAGCGCGACTGCGGCGGTCTCAGGCAGCGCTCCTTCCGGTGTAGATCCGCTGGTAGCGGAGGAATGCGCCATACGACGGCGAAATAGATGACTCCTGTTGGAATTGAACCCCTAGGGGGTATGTTAGGGTCACACATCGAGGTACCCCACCGGGGTACATGCGAGAGGAGAACCTCATGTGCACGGCATGTGCGTGCGGCACCGCGGACAGCGTCTCCGCGCAGGTGGAGACCAGTGGCGGAAGCGTCTACACGGTCAGCGGGATGACCTGCGGGCACTGCGTCTCCTCAGTCTCCGCTGAGATCGGCAAGGTCGGCGGCGTCACCGGCGTCCAGGTCGACCTGGCCGGCGGCGCGGTCACCGTCAGCGGAGCCGGCTTCTCCGACGAGGAGATCCGCGCGGCGGTGGAGCAGGCAGGTTACGCCCTGGTCGAGACCTCGCCCGTCGGCGCTTCCTAGAGGAACGTCGCCTGAGCAGACAGATGGTGGGCGTGCATTGGCGTGCACGCCCACCTGCGGGGCCGGTCCGAGTCGAATCACACCCAACCCCCTACGACACATCCTGCCACCCGGCGGGGATGTGCGGAATCAGGAGTGCGGCATGAACGCCGTCAATCCACGCAGGTGGCAGGCACTCATCGTGCTCGCCGCCGCGCAGTTCATGGTCATCATGGACACCTCCATCATCGGTGTCGCCCTGCCCGACATGCAGCGCGACCTCGGCTTCTCCCAGGGCGACCTGCAGTGGGTGTTCAACGCCTACGTCATCGCCTTCGGCGGTCTGCTGCTGCTCGGCGGACGGCTGTCGGACCTGTTCGGCGCCCGCAAGGTCTTCACCACCGGCTGGCTCATCCTGATCGCCGGCTCCATCGTCGCCGCGGCGGCGGGTAACGCCTGGGTGGAGATTCTCGGCCGCGGCGTCCAAGGGGTCGGCGGCGCGCTCATCGCCCCGGCCTCGATGACCCTGCTCATGATGCTCTTCGGTCACAACCCGCGTGAGCTGGGCAAGGCCATGGCCCTGTACGGTGCCGCGGCCCCGGCCGGCGGCACCGCCGGCGTGTTCCTGGGCGGCGTCATCACCGAATACTTGAGCTGGCCGTGGGTGTTCATCGTCTACGTGCCGATCGGCCTGGCCACCCTGGCCGCGGTCCCGGCTCTGCTGCCTGCCGTCCAGGGCAAGCGCGGTTCGGTCGACGTGCTGGGCGCCATCGCGGTGACCACGGGCATCGCCCTGGCCGTCTACGCCATCGTGCGCGCTCCCGAGCAGGGCTGGAACTCGGCTGCGACGCTGCTGGAGCTGGCCGGAGCGCTCGCGCTGCTGATCGTGTTCCTGGTGATCCAGCGCACGGTGCGCGAGCCCCTCATGCCGCTGGGCATCTGGCGCACCCCGGGCCTGGCCACCGCGAACCTGGCGATGGCGCTGCTCGGCGCCGCCTGGATCCCGATGTGGTACTTCCTCAACCTCTACCTGCAGCAGGTTCTGGGCTATGGCGCCTTCGCCAGCGGTGCGGCGCTACTGCCGATGACCATCGCCATCATGATCTTCATGATCGGCATCACCGCCCGGCTGCTCGGCCGGTTCGGTGCCAAGCCGCTCATCGCCGGTGGCCTGCTCGTCCTGGCCGCCGGGGTGGCGGGCCTGTCCCTGGTCCGTCCGGACGGGGCATTCGTCTCCGATGTGCTGCCCGCCTCGCTGATCGCCGCGGTCGGCATGTCCCTGGCCTACATCCCGGCGATGATGTCGGCCATGTCCGGGGTGCGGCCGCAGGAGAGCGGGCTGGCCTCCGGCATCGTCAACACCACCTACCAGGTCGGCTCGGCTCTGGGCCTGGCCGTCATGACCGCGATCGCCACCTCCCAGGGCGCCGCTGAGCTGGGGAATCTGCCCAGGCTCACCGACGGATTCCAGGCCGCCTTCGTCGGCGCCGGGGCCGTGGCCGCCATAGGGGCCGTGCTCACCCTGCTGCTCATGCGCAAGGCCAAGCCGACGCCCACCGACACCGACGCGCGGCGGGAAGCGGCGCGCGCCTGACACGGTTCGGGGCGTGCCCCGGCACGCCCCCTTCCGCTCTCCCTGCGGTGCATCCGATTCACCGGCCGCCCGGAATACTATAGGGGGGTATGGTGTTAGAGGAGATGTGCAGCCGAACGTAGGGGGACAAATGCACGGATACACCGACAACAAGCAGGACCACCTGCGGCGGCTACGCCGGATCGAAGGCCAGGCGCGCGGGCTGCAGCGGATGGTCGAAGAAGACAAGTACTGCATCGACATCCTCACCCAGGTCTCAGCGGCCAACCGGGCCCTGCAGTCCTTCGCCCTTTCCCTGCTGGAAGAGCACCTGGCGCACTGCGTGGCCGAAGCCACCGCCAAGGGCGGGCCCGAGGCGGAAGCCAAGATCAAGGAAGCCTCCGACGCCATCGCCCGCCTTGTCCGCTCCTGACCCACCCACAGATCCACGCATGAAGAGGAGGGCCGTCATGGCCACCACCAGCACCTACACCGTCAAGGGCATGACCTGCGGCCACTGCGTCAGCTCGGTCACCGAAGAAGTCACCGAGGTCCCGGGCGTCACCGGCGTCACCGTGGACCTGGCCACCGGCCTGGTCACCGTGGACAGCGACGGCCCCATCGACGACGCCGCGATCACGGCCGCCGTCGAGGAAGCCGGATACGAAGTGGTGACCCCCGCATGAACACACCCGCCAAGCTCGGCGCCTACGCCCTCGGACTCGCCGTGATCTTCGGCGGAGCTCTCGGGGCCGGCACCGCGGTGGGCTCCACCGAAACGCCGCCCGCCGCCAACGGCCACCAGGCCCATACGCCCCCACCCCCGAACCAGACGGCCGACGCTCACGCAACTCACGCACAGCCGGCCCCCAGCCAGGCAGCGACCGCAGCATCCATCCCAGGAGGGCTTCAAGTGTCCCAGAACGGCTACACCCTGACCCCCGAGACGACGACCATCACGCCCGGCGAGCCGACCGACTTCCGCTTCACCGTCACCGGCCCCGACGGCCGCCCGGTCACCGGCTACCAGACGCTGCATGACAAGAAGCTGCACTTCATCGTGGTCTCCCGCGATCTGGGCGGCTTCCAGCACCTGCACCCCGAGCCGGCCGGCGAGGGCGTGTGGTCGGTGAAGCTGACGCTGCCCGAAGCGGGCGCCTACCGGGCGTTCGCCGACTTCGCCCCCGAGGGCGGCACCGGCCTGACCCTGGGCGCCGACCTGCACGCGGGCGGCGCCTACAAGCCCAAGGCGCTGCCGGCGGCCAACCGTACGTCCACGGTCGACGGCTACACCGTAGAACTCGACGGGGCACTCACCCCCGGCGCCTCCAGCAAGCTCACCCTGAAGGTGAGCAAGGACGGCCACCCGGTCACCGACCTGCAGCCCTACCTGGGTGCCTACGGTCACCTGGTCGCGCTGCGCGCCGGAGACCTGGCCTACCTGCACGTGCACCCCGACGGGGAGCCGGGCGACGGCAAAACGCCCTCCGGCCCGGAGATCACCTTTTACGCCGAGGTGCCCAGCCGGGGCGACTACCGGCTGTTCCTGGACTTCCAGCACGAGGGAGCCGTGCGCACCGCCGCCTTCACCGCCCGCGCCGGTGAACTCCCCACGCCGGCCACCACCTCAAGCCCGACACCGACGGCCACCCCGACGGCGCCCGCCTCCCACGGCGACCACAACCACTGACCTCTGGCATGACGAGCGAAAGGAGCAGGTGATGTCTCCCCTCACCGACGACAGGCCGCAAGGCACGGTCGAACTCTCGATCGGTGGCATGACCTGCGCGTCCTGCGCCAACCGGATCGAGCGCAAGCTCAACAAGCTCGACGGCGTGAGTGCGACCGTCAACTACGCCACCGAGAAGGCCAAGGTCACCTTCAGCGAGGGCATCGACCCGCAAGAGCTCATCGCCGAAGTCGAGAAGAGCGGCTACACCGCCGCGCTTCCCGTGAAGCCGGACAGCGGCACACGGCAGGACGGATCACAGACCGACCCGGCCGATGAACTTCAGCCGCTGCGCCAGCGGCTGGTCACCGCGATGGTGCTCGCCGTGCCGGTGATCGCGATGGCGATGATCCCGGCGCTGCAGTTCACCAACTGGCAGTGGCTGTCGCTCGTCCTGGCCGCACCGGTCGTGGCCTACGCGGGCTGGCCCTTCCACCGGGCCGCGTGGATCAACCTGCGCCACGGCGCCGCCACCATGGACACCCTGGTCTCGCTCGGCACCATCGCCGCGCTCGGCTGGTCGTTGTGGGCGCTGTTCCTCGGCAGCGCGGGTACCCCGGGTATGACTCACCCGTTCGCGTTCACGATCGAGCGCACCGACGGCTCGGGCAACATCTACCTCGAAGCGGCCGCGGGCGTGACCGCGTTCATCCTGGCGGGGCGCTACTTCGAGGCCCGCTCCAAGCGCCGCGCCGGCGCCGCCCTGCGGGCCCTGCTGGAACTGGGGGCCAAGGACGTCGCGGTGCTACGCGATGGCAAGGAGGTCCGCATCCCCAGCGATCAGTTGGTCGTCGGGGACCGGTTCGTGGTCCGGCCCGGCGAGAAGATCGCCACCGACGGCGTGATCGAGGAGGGCTCCTCCGCCATCGACGCCTCCATGCTCACCGGCGAGTCGGTGCCGGTCGAGGTGGGTCCCGGCGAGACGGTGACCGGCGCGACCGTCAACGCCGGTGGCCGCCTGCTCATCCGCGCCACCCGCATCGGCGCAGACACCCAGCTCGCCCAGATGGCCAAGCTGGTCGAGGATGCCCAGACGGGCAAGGCTGCCGTGCAGCGGCTGGCCGACCGCATCTCCGGGATCTTCGTCCCGATCGTGATCGCGCTGGCCGTCGGCACGCTCGGCTACTGGCTGGGCACCGGCGACGGTGCCGGTGCGGCCTTCACCGCCGCGGTCGCCGTGCTGATCATCGCCTGCCCCTGCGCCCTGGGCCTGGCCACCCCGACCGCGTTGCTGGTCGGCACCGGTCGCGGAGCCCAGCTCGGCATCCTGATCAAGGGCCCCGAGGTCCTGGAATCCACCAGGAAGATCGACACCGTCGTGCTCGACAAGACCGGCACCGTCACCGAAGGCAAGATGACCCTCACCGACGTCCACCTCGCCGACGGCGAGGACGCCACCGAGGTGCTGCGCCTGGCCGGCGCCCTGGAGCACGCCTCCGAGCACCCCATCGCCCAGGCCATCGCCCGGGGCGCCGCCGAACGCGTGGGAGAGTTGCCCGCCACCGAGGACTTCGCCAACCTCGAAGGCCTCGGCGTCCAAGGCATCGTCGACGGGCACGCCGTGCTGGTGGGCCGCCCCGCACTGCTCGCCGAATGGTCACAGCACCTGCCGGTGGAGCTGGAACGGAAACTGCAAGCGGCTCAGGCCGCCGGCCGTACGGCCGTCGCGGCCGGCTGGGACGGGAAGGCCCGCGCGGTGCTGGTGGTGGCCGACACGGTCAAGCCGACCTCGGCCGAGGCCATCCGCGATCTCCGAGCGCTGGGGCTGAGGCCGGTGCTGCTCACCGGCGACAACGAGACCGTGGCCAGGTCGGTGGCCGCCGAGGTCGGCATCGACGAGGTGATCGCCGAGGTGCTGCCCGCCGACAAGGTCGACGTCGTCAAGCGCCTGCAGGCCGAGGGCAGGTCGGTGGCCATGGTGGGCGACGGCGTCAACGACGCCGCCGCGCTCGCCCAGGCCGACCTGGGCCTGGCCATGGGCACCGGCACCGACGCGGCCATCGAGGCCTCCGATCTCACCCTGGTCCGAGGCGACCTGCGGGTGGCCGCCGACGCCATCCGCCTGTCCCGCCGCACCCTGGCCACCATCAAGGGCAACCTGTTCTGGGCCTTCGCCTACAACGTGGCCGCCCTGCCGCTGGCCGCACTCGGCCTGCTCAACCCCATGATCGCCGGAGCCGCGATGGCGTTCTCCTCGGTCTTCGTGGTCGGCAACAGCCTGCGCCTGCGCCGCTTCAGGTAAGACCGCGCGACTTCGAGGGGTCCCGGTAGTATCGGCGAAATTTTCAACGGACATGCAGGTCAGAGCTTCCTTAAGGGCCTTCGGGCACAGCTTGGAGGGTGTGCCGCTGACCTGCGTATCCGTTGTTTCCCGCGTCGTTACTACTGGGACCCCAAGTACATGTGCACGCTGACGGCCCCGGTCGTGCGCCTCGACCTGGCGGTCCCAGGCCCTGAGGGGGAAGTCCTGCCGCGAAGGCCGCGGCACCCAAGATGCCTGGGCAGGCGGCCCGGGGGCATCGTCGTCGCCGGCCGGGCCGCCCGTGATCGAACTCCTCGGGTCAGCGGTGGTCGTTCTCCTTCAGTTCGATGACCCAGGCCCGACGCTCGGCGATCTTGCCTTCGCGCATGACGAACACCTCCGCCATGGACATGCGCATCTCGCCGCCCGCGACTCGCCTCACCGTCCCGGTGAGTTCCGCCATGACGACATCGCCCTGCTCGACCATGCGCACGACCTCCAGGTGAGGAGGGTCGATGAGTCCGGGCGGGCCGTCGATGGCCTTGTCGTAGGCGTCTTTGCCGGTCAGGTGGAAGGCGCCGAAGACGGTCCACTCGATGTCGTCGGTCAGGCAGGACAGGATCTGCTCGTGATCGTTCTTGCGGAAACCGTCCAGGTAGGTGTTGATGGCCTCGATGTTCCGTGACATGCCTGCTCCTTCGAATCGGGGTGCCGTCCAGGGGGCGCGCCGCCGTGTGAACCGGCGGTTCTCTCGCAAGGTAGGTCGGAGCGGCCGGAGCGTTCTTGACATCACTCCGACAACTAACCCTGAACACCGGCTTTCTGCAGCGGCGACCTGGAGGCGGCTGGGGTCAGGAGACCTTTGTGAAGGTCATGTCCATCCAATGCAGCCAATCCGCGCCGTTGTCGACGCGTTCCCACCTGGCCGTCATGGTGTTGTGGTCTTCGGCGATCACCAGTGTGGCCCGTTCTGTTTCGCCGGCGAATGTCCAGATGCCGTTGTCGTTCACGCTCGCTCGCATCGTGACGAAGTCGCCCTGGTTGTCGAAGGAGCGCATGGGGTAGGTCCGGGTCTCCGGATCGTAGGGGCCGATCATTTCGATGACTTCGACCTTGTCGTCGTTGATGCGCACGTCCACGCGGTGAATGAGAAAGAACCTGCCCTCCAGCCACTCGTATGTGTCGGATCCGATGATCTGGAGCGCGGGTTCGGTCGAGGTGGCGACCGTCTGCCCTTGTGAACGCCACCGGCCGACCAGCGCGTTCAGGTGCTCGTTCTCCGGTGTCGAGGCTTGGGTGTTGTCGGGCATGGCGCGTTTCCCCTCATCCGGAAAGTGTGTAAGATATTGCTTAAATACTTACAGGCGATCCGGTGGATGCGCAAGCGGACCGGGTGAAGGCGGTGAACAGTGGACGAGGCGCTGCGAGCGGTCGCCGACCCGACCCGTCGTGCGATCCTCGTGCTGGTACGCGACCGCGAAGTATCGGCGGGTGACATCGCCCGGCATTTTCCCGGCATCAGCCGCCCGGCGGTCTCCCAGCACCTGCGGATCCTGGTCGCAGCAGGGCTTCTCGACCTCCGTCGTGCCGGCAACCGGCGTTTCTACCGGCTACGCCCCGAGGGCCTCGCAGAGGCGGTGACGTTCCTGGAGACGATGTGGTCGGCCTCGCTCGGCCGACTCAAGGACGCCGCCGAGCGGCAGGAGCGCGCACGTACCGGTGAGGACGAGGTGAAGGGATCATGATGAGCGTTGGGGAGAGCGGGACAATCGAGCAGACGTTGCGTATCCAGGCCCCACCCGAGACGGTCTGGTCGTTCTTCACCGATCCGGCTCGCCTGGCCCAGTGGTGGGGTGAGGCAGAGCTGGACGCCCGCCCTGGTGGCGCCTTGCGTGTGCACATGCAAGAAGGCCCACGCCCGGTGATGCGCGGTCAGTTCGTGGAGCTTGTGCCCTATGAACGGATCGTCTTCACCTTCGGCTGGAAGACCGCTCCCGGGGTGCCCGACCTACTGCCCGGCAGCTCCCGCGTCGAAGTCACCCTCGCCCGGGACGGCGACGGCACCGTGCTCACCCTCCGACACAGCGGCCTGCCACCCCATCTCGGACACGAGACCAGCCATGGCTGGGTGCACCTACTCCACCGTCTCGGCGAAACGGCGCAACACCAGTGCCGCTGACCCCGGCTCTTACTCGGGTGGTGGTCACTGTTCAACCTCCCTCGCAACGTCCCTCCTCAGGTCCTCGCCCTGTTCGCGCGCGCCCTGAAGCCAGGCGGACACTTCATCACCGCAACACACGTCGGCGACGAAGACGGGGTGCCGTGAGTTCAGCCGGACTGAAAGGACTTTCATTGGAAACCACGCCGGTTCGGTTCGTGAGAGCCGAAAACGTGGGGAGTTCGACCAGCGCTGAGGCTTCGCAGTCAAGCCGGAAAACGGCGGAAAGGGTGGCCTGGAGGCGTGTTCCGGCTGGTTGGTGGCCTCTCCGCGGCGGGGCGTCAGGCCCCGCTCCGTCCATTGGGGCGTCGTAGACCAGGGTGTATCGCCAGAACAGGCGACGCCGGATCCGGGCGCCGGGCAGTTCCCGTGCGGCCGAGGCCCGGATGTCGGCCAGAGTCTCCTGCGGATCGGTGGTGGGCGCCGTCATGTGCAAGGGCAGCGCATTGGTGCGGGCCGTGGGCAGCGCCGCCGGCGGCATCGACTACCCGGCGCTCGGCGGCCCGGTCGAGCCGATCCGCGTGACGTAGAGGTCCCAGAACCGGTCCGGGTCCACCTCCAGCACGGTGCGGCCGTCGGAGTTCGAGACGATCTCGGGACTGAGGAAGGCCACCGCGGCCACCGCGTCCCAGACGAACGCCCGATGTCCGGGATCACCGGTGAAGAGCGGCCCCTGGAGTTCCTTGAAGAGCCTCCTGACCGGGGTCTCCGGGCCCGCGACCACCCGCTCGTAGGTCTCCTTGTCCATGGTGAGCCGCTGCGCCGCCTCCAGCGTGACGACCAGCCGGCGCCTGAACGGAGCGGCGAAGGCGACCCGGGACGCCTCGGGGTCGAACCAGCGGTTGAACTCCTCGCCCTCCGTGTCGGCTCCCAGATAGACGACCTCCTTGACCAGGGGGACCATCTCGGGATGCTCCCGTACGGCGCGTGCCAGGTTGGTCGCCGGGCCGAGCGCGAAGACGGTCACCTCGCCGGGGTGGCGTCTCACCTGGTCGGCGATGAAGTCCGAGGCACTGCCCGCAGCGGGCCGGGTCGTCGGGTAGCCGCCGTGCGGCTCGGTGGCCAGCGCGCGGTGGGACGCCGGTCGCGGCCGGTCCAGGGCCCCGTCGTAGTCGTTCCTCGGCGCCGGCACGTTGGTCTCGCCGGTCACCACGGGGATGCCGGTCCTGCCGATGAGCTCCAGCTGGCGCAGCGCGTACGCGGTGCCCTCCTCCGGCCAGGTGTTGCCGCCCACGGTCGTCACCCCGAGCACCTCCACCCCTTCGGCGGCGGCCAGCAGGAACATGGCCTGCGCGTCGTCGTTCAGCTCGCCCATGTCCGCGTCGATGATGATTTTCCCGGTGCCCGGGGGGCCGTCGAGCGGCACTCCCCGCGAGCACGACGCCGCGGCGCACACCATGGACAGCGCCACCAGCGAGACCAGTATTTTCCTTCTCATGCCTCACCTGTCGGGCGCGACACCGCATTCGGTTCGTTCCAGGCCATGAACCGCCAGGACCGCTGGATGCGACAGAGAGGCATGACACCGTTGAAAGGGCTCCCATGAGCGAGCACGAGAGCTGGACGGACGCTCAGCTGCTCGACGCCGTCGCCGGCGAGGACCGCCGTGCCCTTGAGGTCCTTTACGCCCGGCACGCACCCTGGCTCGTCATCCGGCTCACCCGCCGGTGCGCCGACCCGGCGCTGGTGGACGAGTCGGTCCAGGACACCTTCGTGGCCGTCTGGCGTACGGCGCGCACCTGGAAGGGCAAGGGAGAGGTCGCGGCCTGGATCTGGGGCATCGGCGTCCGCCGCCTGCTGGACCGGCTCCGCCGCCGCCCGGCGGTGCCACTGCCCGCCTACGAGCAGGTCATGGTCTCGGCCGAGGAACAGGTGCTGCTCGGCATCGAGTACGGCGAGCTCGGCCAGGCGATGGGCCGGCTCTCCCCGGAACTGCGCGCGGTGGTCCAGGCGACGGTGCTGGACGGGCTGACCAGCCGGGAGGCCGGGAGGCTGCTCGGCATCCCGGCGGGGACCGTCAAAACCCGGATGATGCGCGCGAAGGCACTGTTGAGGGAGGAGCTGGCATGAGCACCTGGCACATGGACGACGGCCTGGCCGTCAGGTACGCCGACGGGGAGCTGAACCCGACACTGGCCGCGTCGGTCGAGGCCCACCTGCTGGCCTGCGATCAATGCCGGGGCCTGCTCGCGCCCCGGGTACCGCGCTCCCGGCTGGACCGGGTCTGGGCGGAGGTGGCCGACGCGGTGGACACACCCGTGCCGGGACCGTTCGAACGGCTGCTGCGGGCGATCGGCGTCCACGACCACACGGCCCGGCTGCTGGGCGCCACCTACTCGCTGCGCCTGCCGTGGATCGCGGCCGGCACCGTGGCGCTCCTGTTCGCCGCGCTGGCCTCGGGAGAGACGACCCGGTGGGGGCTGCTCGTCTATCTCACGCTGGCGCCGATCCTGCCGGTCGCCGGAGTCGCCGTGGCCTTCGGCCGGGACGGGGATCCGACCCACGAGATCGGCCTGGCCGCGCCGTACTCGATGTTCCGGCTGATGCTGATGCGCGCCGCCGCGGTGCTGACGTCCTCGTCTGCGCTGGCGCTGGTGATGGGCCTCGCCCTGCTGGGCGACGACTGGACCGTGGCCGCGTGGCTGCTGCCCTCGCTCGCGCTGACCTCGCTGACCCTCGTCCTTTCCAGCCGGTTCGACCCGCGCCACTGCGGGGCCGCCGTGGCGGTGACCTGGCTGGTCGTGGTCGTCGCCACGAACCTTCGCGAGCCGAGCCTGGCGATGTTCGGCGGCGCCGGCCAGGTGGGCTACCTGGCCATCACCTTCGTATCCGTCGTCCTTCTCATCGTGCACCGCAGGGAGTTCTCATGATCGAGGCAGCGGATCTGGTGAAGGCCTACGGCCGCAGCCGGGCCCTGGACGGGCTCACCTTCACCGCGGGGAAGGGGGTGACCGGTCTGCTGGGGCCGAACGGCGCGGGTAAGACCACGCTGATCAGGATGCTGGCGACCGTGCTCGCCCCGGACGAGGGCGAGCTGAGACTGCTCGGCCGGGACCCGGCCGGGGACCGGCTGGAGATCCGGCGGCGACTGGGATACCTGCCGCAGGAGCCGGGCTACCAGCGGGGATTCACGGTCTTCGAGTTCGTCGACTACGTGGCGATCCTGAAGGAGATGGTGGAGCGGCGGACCCGGCACGACGAGGTGCGCCGGGTGATCGAGGAGGTCGGGCTGACCTCCGTGAGCGGGAAGCGGATCCGGACGCTGTCCGGCGGCATGCGGCGGCGGCTGGGCATCGCGCAGACACTGCTCGGCGACCCCGAGCTGATCCTGCTGGACGAGCCGACCGCCGGCCTGGACCCCGAGCAGCGGCTCCGGTTCCGCGAGCTGATCTCGCACATCGGGCAGGACCGGGCCGTCGTGCTCTCCACCCACCAGACCGAGGACGTCGCCGCCCTCTGCAACCGGGTGGTCGTGCTCAAGGCGGGACGGTGCGAGTTCGAGGGCACGCCCGAGGAGATCCGGGCGCTGGCCGAGGGCCGGGTCTGGTTCTCCTCGGAGAGGTCGGGAGTGCTCTCCTGGCGCACCGGCGACGGGCTGTTCCGCAACATCGGGCCCGCCCCGGAGGGTGCCCGCCTGGCCGAGCCGACCGTGGAGGATGGTTACCTGCTGCTGCTCGGCGACACGGCCGCGGAGGCGGCGGCATGACGCTGCGCGACTCGGCCCGGCGCGGGGACTCCTTCCGCCCGGTCCGCGTCCAGGGCGACGGCGGTGGCCTGCCCGCTGCTCCTCGTCCCGGAATCGGCCTCGCCTCGACGCGCGAGCGCGCCGCCGAGCCCGGCGGGACGTGCGTGATCGGCCCGGCCTCGGGCGGCGGCACGGTCGTGGAGGCCGTCCTCCCGATCACCATCCGCAGGGAGACGGGTCACGCCCTCAGGACGGGAAGCCGTACTTTCCATGAAGGCGGACAAAGCTGGCCAGCGTGAGGACCTGCCGACGCTCAAGTCCGGTCACGGTGCGCTGGAACAGGACGACCTTCTCCCGCCCGCCCGGTCCGATGGGCTGTACCAGACGGCCGCCGGGCCGGAGCTGTTCGACCAGCGGCGGGGGCACCTCCGGGAACGCGGCCGACACGATGATGCCGTCGTACGGAGCGCGGTCCGGCACGCCGCCGCCGCCGTCTCCGACGAGCAGCTCGACATTGCCGATCCCCTGCCGGGCGAGGTTCCGGCGCGCCTGCCGGACCAGGTCCGCCCACAGATCGACGGTCACGACATCGGCGGCCAGGCGAGCGAGCAGCGCGGTCTGGAAACCCAGGCCGGTGCCGACCTCAAGCACGTGTTCCGTCCCGCCGAGACCGAGACCTTCGATCATCCTTGCCGACAGCGAGGGCTGCGTGGTCACCAGCCCGTGCCCGATCAGGATCGGCTCGTCGTAGTAGGCGATCGCAACACAGTCCGCGGGAACGAATCCCGCTCGCGGCGTCGCGCGTACGGCCTCCAGCAGACGCTCGTCGCGGACGCCCATCGCCCGGACGGCCCGGATGAGATCTTCGGGAGAGGCGCCTGCGGTCATGTCCGGCCCCACCTACGTCCGCCGGAGCGCGAGCGCGCCGTCCGGCTCCAGGTCGACTCGTGATCCGAGGTCACGGCCGACCCGGTCGAGAACCGCCCGCAGCCATTCGGAGTCCTCGCCTGAGGCGTGCTGGAGGCGCATCCGACAGGCCCGCATGGGCACCATCCGCAAACCGGCCGTCCTGCCCGACTCCGGCTCCACCGACACGAAGTACAGCAGCCGAAGATCGTCCCGGTACTCCTCATAGCCGGTGATGCCCTCGTAGTCGTCGACGAGGTCACCGCAGCCGTACAGAATGAGCTTGTCTCGGTAGACCTCGACGGGCCGGGGATGGTGCGAGGAGTGCCCGTGCACCACGTCGACACCGCCGTCGACCAGGCGGTGCGCGAAGCGCCGCTGATCTCGGGAAACGTGGTAACCCCAGTTGGAACCCCAATGGATGGAGACGACCGCGACGTCACCGGGGCGCTTCACCCGCCGCACCCGGCCGGCCACCTCGGCCGCGGCGGTCTCCGACAGCTCCGGGACGAAGTCGACACCCCCGCGATCCGGGGCCGCCGCCCATTCCGGCGGAATGCCGCTGGACTCCGTCCCGCAGGAGAGGATCAGGACCCGCCCGCCACCCTCGACGGTGACGATCGCGGGTCGCCGCGCCTCGTCCGCCTCCCGGCCCGCCCCCACCGCTCGCAGTCCCGCGTCGGCCAGGGCGTCGAGCGTTTCCTCCAGACCTCGTCGGCCGAAGTCCATGACGTGGTTGTTCGCCAGCACGCAGACGTCGGGCCGGGCGACCAGCAGACAGGGAAGGTTGGCTGGACTCATCCGGTAGTTCACGGCCTTCCCCACCTCGAAATCATCGCTCCGGGTGACGCTCGTCTCCAGGTTCACCACCCGGACGTCGGGCGCGACCTCCGCCAGCACCCCCAGGGCATCCCCCCACGGCCAGGAGAAGCCGACCGGCCGGGGAATTCGGCCGTTCACCGCCTCCGCGAGATCGACATATGTCCGAGCGTCACGGACATGGCTCTCCTGCAGCGTCGGGTCACCGGGATACGGAAGGATCTGATCGACGCCGCGGCCGAGCATGACGTCCCCGCAGAGGAACAACGTCACCGGGTCGGTGCGCATACCTCCATGCTAGGCGTGCCCCGGTCGCCCGGCACGGGGCCCGCTGACGAGATGCGGACGGCGACGCCGGTCAGACCTCGGCCGAGATGTTCAGCAGGGCTGACAGGTCCGCCAGGGGCTCGGGGACGACGCGGTAGTAGACCCAGGAGGCGCGGCGTTCGGAGGTGAGCAGGCCGACCTCCTTGAGAACCTTGAGGTGGTGGCTGATCGTCGGCTGGGAGACCTCGAAGGCCGCGGTGATGTCGCAGACGCAGGCCTCGCCACCGGCGTGGCTGGCCACGATCGACAGGACGCGCAGCCTCACCGGATCGCCGAGTGCCTTGAAGACCCGCGCCACCCCCGCGGCCTGCTCGGCGTTCAGCGACTCTCGGGCCAGCGGCGGGCTGTACTCCAGAAGCTCCATCGGCTCCATCGCTCCCCCTCTCGACATAGACAGTCGCCTATGTCAACTTCGGTCCATATTGATGTATATCTATTAGTGCTCGTCGCGCGGGTCCACGAGCAGGGGCGGCAGGGCCTTGGAGTAACGCCCGCCGTCTGCCATCGTGGTTCTCCTTCAGCCAGCCGGGAAGCGGCTCACGTGGGCCTTCGTCGATCCGGTGGTGTCCCCTGCCCCCTGGCCGGAACGAAGCGGGTGGCGCGACACCGCCGCTCAGATGGAGGCCTCCAGCACCCGGACCAGGTAGCGCCCCTCCTCCGTCACGGATCCGGCGTGGCCGATCAGCTCGCGGAGCCCGTGGTCGTCGATGTAACCCATCCGGTAGGCCACCTCCTCCAGGCAGGCGATCTGCACGCCCTGCCGTTTCTCCAGCACCTGCACGAAGACCCCGGCCTCCAGCAGGCTGTCCGGCGTGCCGGTGTCCAGCCAGGCCGTACCCCGGCCCAGGTTGACCAGCCTGGCGCGGCCTTCGGCGAGGAAGCGCCGGTTGAGGTCGGTGATCTCCAACTCGCCCCTCGCCGAGGGGGTCAGCTCCGCGGCATAGCGCAGCGCGACGTTGTCGTAGAGGTAGAGGCCGGTGACGGCGAGGTTGCTCCGGGGCCGGGCCGGTTTCTCCTCGATGTCGATCAGCCGGCCCTCCTCGCCGATGACCGCCACCCCGTACCGTTCGGGATCGGCGACCGGGTAGCCGAAGACCGTGCAGCCGTCGAGCTTGCCGACCTCGTCGCGGAGCACCGAGGGGAGCTCGTGGCCGTAGAAGATGTTGTCGCCGAGGATGAGGGCCAGCCGGTCGTCGCCCACGAACTCCCCGCCGACCACCAGGGCGTCGGCCAGCCCGCGGGGCGCGGTCTGGACGGCATAGCTCAGGCGCAGGCCCAGCCGGGAGCCGTCGCCGAGCAGCGTCCGAAAGCCCGGCAGGTGCTCGGGGGTGCTGATCAGCAGGATCTCCCGGATTCCGGCCAGCATCAGCACCGAGAGCGGGTAGTAGACCATCGGCTTGTTGTAGACCGGCAGCAGGTGCTTGGAGGTGATCGTGGTCAGCGGCCGGAGCCGGGTGCCCGAGCCCCCGGCCAGCACGATGCCCTTCATGTGCGGACCACCGGGTCCGTGGGGCGGGCTCGGCCGCCCCGGCACCGGCGCACGGTAACGGTCTCTGGCATGGTCTCCGGCACGGTCTCCGGCACGGCCACCGAGGCACCGCGCGCGAGCGCGCACACCTGACGGGAGCCGGTGAGACCGGCCCCGCCGGTCACCAGGATGCGCATTCGCCGCCCCTTTTCCCCAGTGCCGCGTTCGGTCAGTTGGACGTGCGCATGCGCTTGCGGAACACCACGAGCGAGATGCCCAGCAGAAGCACCGCCATCCCGAGCAGTACGGCCACCTCGACCAGGACCGAGCCCAGCCCCTTGCCCGGTTTGGTCAGCGTGATCAGCGCGTCCATCCCCCAGCCGTGCGGGACCAGGTAGCCGATCATGTTCAGGGTCTCGCCCGCGACCTCTCGCGGCCACAGGCAGCCGCCCAGCATGCCGAGCACGATGCCCAGCGGAGGCCCGATCGCGGGGGCCTGGGAGGGCGACCGCACCAGGCTGCCGACCAGCACCGCGGCGCCGGTGGACACCAGGCAGAACGAGCCGACGACCGCGGCGACGCCCAGCGGGTCTCCCCATGACACGTCGAACATCAGCGTGCTCACCACCATGATCAGGCAGGCCTGCACGACGGCGATGATGAGCCTGCTCAGCACCTCTCCGAGCAGCACCGAGCGCTCCCGCACCGGCCCGGCGAGGGAACGGCGGATCATGCCCAGCCTGCGGCTCTCGGCCAGGGCCGCGGCGACCGCCATGGAGTTGACGAAGGTGAACAGCAGCACGTTGGCGGGTGCGGTGTAGGCGAATCCGCGGGGCGTGGAGCTCTCCGCGGCGCCACTGGTGCTCACCGCCACCTGGGCCGACTCGGTCTGGGCCTTGCGTACCAGAGCCTCGGCCTCGGCCGGGGACGCGCCCGCCGCCTCGGCCGCCCGCACGGCTTCGAGCACCGCGGCCACCTTGCCGACCGCGACGTCGATCATGCCTCGTGCCGCCATGCCGCTGCCGTTGGTCTGGGTCACGACCAGTTCCAGGTCGGTGGACCCGGGCGGGATCAGCAGGCCGGCGGCGAGGGCGCCGGTCCGCACGCCGGACCGCACCTGCTCCTCGGCGTCCATCCGCTCGATCGCGAGGTCGGGGTTGGTCTCCAGCCGGCGCAGTACGGCCGTCGCGACCGGGTCGGAGTCCTGCGCGACCACCCCGATCGGTATCCGATCCTGTCCGGACGCGCTTCCGCCCAGGGCCATCCCGACGAAGAGGATGGTCACGAACGGCATGACCACCATGAAGAACAGCCCCACCTTGTCGCGGGAGTGCCGGCGCAGGTTGGCCGCCACCAGGGCTCTGACCGGGCTCGGGCTCATCCGAGTAGTCCTCTCCGGAAGCCGAAGGCGGCGATGCCGCCGGCCACGAGTGCCATCCCGCAAAGTGCGGCGATCGGGCCGGCGACCGTCGCCAGGCCCCCGCCGCCACCGGCGAGCTCGGTCAGTCCCGTCGACGTCCAGCCGTTCGGGGTGAACAGCGCCACCTTCTGCAGGAAGTCCGGCAGGTTGTACATCGGCACCAGGCTGCCGCCCAGGAACGCGAAGACGAAGGAGACGCCCATGATCAGCCCGTCGGCCTGGGAGTCGGTCTTCGCCCTGCTGGCCACCAGCATGGTGATCGCGGCGGCGGCCAGCACGTGCGCGGTCCAGAGCGCGAACACCGCGAGCGGATCACCCCAGGTGGACCCGAACAGCAGCACCGAGGAGGCCCAGACGGCGCAGACGCTGACCAGTGCCAGCAGGAAGCCGACCACCCCCTTGCCCACGATCGGGATCCACGGCCGGATGGGCGCGGCACGCATCCGGTTGAGCGTGCCGAGG
The DNA here is from genome assembly GCF_040614275.1 of Streptosporangium sp. NPDC006013. Lineage (NCBI taxonomy): Bacteria > Bacillati > Actinomycetota > Actinomycetes > Streptosporangiales > Streptosporangiaceae > Streptosporangium > Streptosporangium sp. NPDC006013. The sequence continues at coordinate 33,038 of NZ_JBEXUE010000005.1, read as the reverse complement.
TTGCGCTCGGTGAGCAGGCTCCTGACCGAGGTGCCCACCACGAAGAAGGCGAAGAGCGCGGCCATGCCGGAGCCGTAGTAGACCGACAGGTCGACCTTTCCGCCCGCCATGGGGTCGCTCTCCAGGGTCAGCGCCGGGCCGCTCGCGCCGTTGCGCTCGACGAACTCCTTGACCTTGTCCGCGGAGACGCCGGCGTCCAGGGACGCCTTGACCGCGAGGGTGCGGGCGTCCACCAGGGCGGAGATCCGGTCGACGATGCTGCTCGCGACCACTCCGGCCAGCGGCGTCTCCGGGGAGGTGAGCACGGTGACCTTCCCTCCGCGCCCGGCGCCGACGTCCTGGCTGAACCCCGAGGGGAACACGATCGCCGCGCCGATGTCCCCGTCGTCGAGGGTCTGTTGCGCGTCCTTCTCCGTCGTGAAGTCGCGCAGGGTCAGCATGCCGTCGAGTTCCTTGGCCGACAGCACCTCCCGGCGCACGCTGGAGGGGAACTCCCCGCCGTCGAGGTCGACGAAGCCCACGGTGGCGCGCAAGGGCGGATCGTCCCCGCCGAGGGCGAACCCGAACAGCGAGGCCAGCACGATGGGGGCGAGCAGGGCGGTCAGCACCGCGGTACCGTCCATGAACCTGGCGCGCAGTTCGAGACGGCTCACCACGAAAAGAGCTCTCAGCATCGTCAGTCCCGCAGCTTGTTGCCGGTGAGGTGCAGGAACGCGGCCTCAAGGTCGGGTTCGATGACCTCGACGGCCGTCACGACGGCGATGCCCCGCACCGCGGCGATGAGGGTGGGCAACAGGTGACTTCCCTCGTTGACGATCAGCCGGATGGACGAGGTACCCGCCCGCACCGCCTCGGTGACCCCCTCCACCGCGCGCAGCTTGTCGGTCGCGATGTCCAGGTCGCCGTCGAGGACGAGCTCGACCCGGTCCGCGCTACCGAGGGTGGAGACGAGTTCCTTGCGGGTGCCCTCGGCGATGACCTTGCCGTGGTCGATGATCCCGATGCGCTTGCAGACCCGCTCGACCTCCTCCATGTAGTGCGAGGTGTACAGCAGGCTCATGCCGTCGGCCACCAGTTGCTCGACCCCGTCCAGGATGGCCTTGCGGCTCTGCGGGTCCACCCCGACCGTCGGCTCGTCCAGGATGAGCACCTCCGGCCGGTGCAGCAGGGCCGCGCCGATGTTGATCCGGCGCTTCATCCCGCCCGAGTAGGTGTCGATCTTTCCGTCCGCCCGGTCCGACAGGCCGACGAAGTCGAGCACCTCGTCGATCCGCTTCGCCAGCTCCCGCCGGGGCAGCCCGTAGAGCCTGCCGAAGAAGCGCAGGTTCTCCCGGCCGGTCAGGTCGGGGTAGAGCGCGATCTCCTGCGGGACGTAACCGATCTTCGCCTTCGCCGCGAGCGGAGCGGTCGCGAGATCGTGGCCACAGACCTGTACGCTCCCCGCGTCCGGCTGCAGCAGGCCCACCAGTATGGAGATCGCGGTGGTCTTGCCCGCCCCGTTGGGACCGAGCAGGCCGTAGGCCTCCCCCTTCTCGATGAAGAAGCCGACGTCCTGTACGGCGAGGATGTCGCCGTACCTCTTGCTCAGCCCCGTACAGCTCAGGGTGGCCGTCATCGGCTTTCCTCGGCGGCGCAGCCCTCGATCGTGTCGGGCGCGGTGGCGTTCGCCACGTTGTTGGCGAAACCCTGCCGGGTGAAGTCGGCGTCGACCTGGACGTCGAACGGGGTGTTGCCGGTGATCCGGTTCCAGGAGATGTGGTTGTCCAGGGACTCGTCGCCTCCCCAGTCCTTGGACGATCCCAGCACGAACGCCCCGCCCATGACCGAGGGGCCGCTCGGGTGGTTGTCGTGGATCCGGTTTCCCACCACGGTGACGCGGTGGGCACCGATCAGCGCGAGGCCCACCCCGGAGATCGGCGGGCCCGCCTCGCCGAGGCCGTTCGGGTTGCCCTCCCCGCTGAGCAGCCCGTTGCCGCGGAGCTCGTTCTCCGCCACCAGGCAGTCGTTCACCCCGCCCGGCAGCTCGCCCTCGTAGGTCTGGTTGAGCAGGAGCAGCCCGGCGGAGTTGCCGTGGCAGGTGTTGCGCAGCATCCGCGCCTTCGAGGAGTTGTCGACGAAGATCCCGAAGGCGTTGGCGGAGGTCTCGTTCTCCGCGACCAGCGCGTTCGCCTCGGGGCAGAAGCTCAGCGCGATGCCCGCGTACTGGCTCCCCGAGGCCCGGCAGCGCAGCACCTCGACGCCGCTGGACTCGCGGACGTAGATGCCCCAGAAGTCGTTGTCCCGCGCCTCGACGTCCTCGACGACGAGCCCCTGGACCGTGTGCGCGTAGACGCCGGAGCCGGAGAAGCCGCTCACCGCCAGCCCGCGTACGGTGACGTCGCGGATGCCGTCACCGTGCACGCTGATGCCGCTGACCACGTCCTCCGACGCGTCGTGCAGCTGCGGGATGCCCACCTCCGCCGCCGCGCCGGGAACCAGCCTGGTCAGCTCCGGTCCCTCACCGGCCAGGGTGACCCCGCTGTGCCTGATCCACAGGCTCTCGGCGTAGGTCCCCTCGGTCAGGCGGATGGTCGCTCCCGGCCCCGCCTCGTCGAGCGCCCGCTGGATCGACTCTCCGGGTTTGACGAAGGTCTCCCCCTCCGCCTGGACAAGCGACATCACAATGCTCCCTTGGAATCGACGGTCACTATCGCCAGCGCGACGAGCAGTCCCGCGCTCAGGCCCCACCGGGCCGCGCCGGCCACCGGGGCGTCATTCTCCTGCGGCGCCAGCCGGGCCAGGGCGGCGCGGCGGCTGGCGCCCCTGATGGTGTACGACGCGCCCGTGGTCAGTGTCAGCTCGGTGGACGTGCCCAGGGCCGACGCCGCCTCGGCCAGCAGCGGGGTGGCCCACCCCTGCTCCTCGCCCCGCTCCTCGAAATCGTGCCAGTCGAATCCGGCCGGCCGGCCGCCCACCGCCTTGATGAAGCTCTCCTTGACCGCGAACGAGGCGGCGTCCGCGAGAGGCGAGCCCGCGTGCAGTTCCCGCTCGGCGGGCGTGGTGACCCGCCTGCCGTAGGCGGCGCCGCCGTCGGAGACGGTCCTGGCGATCCGGTCCGTCTCCACGATGTCCACGCCCACCAGGACCGCCGAGCGGGTCACGCGGACACCCCGGCCGTCCCGGCCGCCTCGACGAAGGGGGCCAGGAACCGGTCGAGGCAGGCCGAGTACTCGTCGGCGCGCTCGATCATCGGGATGTGCCCGCACTCCCTGACCAGGACCATCTCGTACTGCGGGTAGCCGGCCAGGGCCTTCACCCAGGCGTCGGCCGGGGTCATCCGGTCGTACTCCCCCCACACGTACATCGAAGGGCAGGTCACCTTGTCCATGGCCGGCAGCACCTTGTAGACGCGGGTGGCCTTGATGCTGCGGGCCATGCTCACCATCGCGGGCGGGTGCCGCAGCAGGGTGGCGGTCGCCTCCAGCTGCTCCTCGGTGAAGAGCGGCTCGCCGTGGAACAGGGCGCTCAGCATGCGGTCGCGGAACTCCTCGCCCGCGGGCTGCACGCTCGCCCTGCGGTCGAAGCTCAGGCCGACGTCGGGGTCGGGGGTCAGGCCGGGGGCCCCGCTCACCACGATGCCGCGGACCCGCTCGGGAAAGCGGCCCGCCAGGTCGATCGCGACCAGGCCGCCGAGGGAGTTGGCGCAGATGATGATGTCCTTGACCCCCGCGGCGTCACAGACCTCGAGCAGCACGTCGCCGAGCCGTTCGATCGAACCGACGATCTTGCTGTCCAGCGCGCAGATGGGCTCGTTGGTGCGGAGCACCGGCCAGCCGGCGCTCTCCAGCCGCCGGTAGGGATGATCCCAGATCCAGCCTCCGGCGAACAGGGCGGACATGAACACCACGGTTGGCCGGTCACTGCCGTCAAGCCGGTGCTCGGCGGTGAAGGGGGACCAGGGGGAGGGGGTGGGCAAGATCGCACTCCAGTCACAATAGGGATTCGCGCTCGGGAATCCAGCCACAACCGCAGACCGCGCCCTCGTCCATGGAGAAGACGGTCTCGCAGTCGGGACAGCGAGCGTATTCGCGGACCGTGGCCGGCAGCCAGATGCTGGTGAGCGCCCGGGTGCACAGTCCGCCCTTGAAGAAGCGCCGCATCGCCCGCTGGTGGGGCCGGCCGTGTACGGCGCGGACGGACTCCGGGCGGTCGAAGGCGCTCAGGGTGAACTTGCGCCTGCCGATGTCGAAGGTCGAGGCGCCGAGGAATCCCTTCGAGGCGCGCAGCGCCTTGACGACCTCCACGCTGAGCAGGTCGACCTCGGCCGCCTGCGCGCCGTCGTCGACCTCCAGCCAGGTCAGCGCCAGGGCGCCGGGACGCGCGGTACGTCCCAGGGTGGTCCGCGTGCTCACCCCGAACTCCCGCTCCTCGTCGGCCTCGGGCACGAACCTCGCCTCGAATCCCAGCGCGGCGGCGACGGCCAGCCGGTCGAAGCACCGCTGGACTCGCACCGTCTCACCGTCCCTGACCAGCAGGTCGGTCCCGGTGACGCGGACGGGCCTGCCGACGGCGGGCATGGCCAGGTAGGGGGCGCGGTGGTCGGCCTCCAGCGTCCAGGAGAGCATGGCGAACTCCTCGGTGGCGGCCAGGTGCTCGACGTGGAGGCGCAGGTTGCCGAACCGGGCCAGCACCTCGCCCGCGTGGGCGGCCAGCGCGTCCCCGCTCAGCGGGCCCGCCGTGTCCGGATCGTCGAAGGCGTCCACCGACGCGGCCACGGCCTCGGCGTCCCCGCTCTGCCAGGCCTTCAGGTGGCTTTCCGCGATCTGTCGCATGTCCATGTCAGGCCTCACCGTCGAGCCTCATCGTCAAACCCCATCGAGGTGGTCGTCTTCGGGGAGCCGCGCCGAGACCAGCGCGACCGCCAGCGCGCAGGCGGCGGTGTGGCTGATGGATATCCGGATCCGCTCCCTGCCCCCCGCCGCGTCGGCGAGGGCACCGCTCAGCCGTACGTCGGGCGGGTGCCCGTGCAGGCAGACCGCACTCCGGGAGCACATCGGGGTGGGCCGGGGCAGCACCTCCGCCTGGCCGAGATGCTCGGCGGTCTCCGCGACGTCCAGCAGGCGCAGCACCGCCCGCTTGGCCGCGAGGCGGCCCGCCCAGTGCTGGAGGGTGCGGCCCGTGCCCGACCGCAGACGCTCCGGGCGGGTGTAGACCTGCTCCAGCCGCATCTCGCCGAGGAGCTCCTTCGGCCGGGAGAGCCCGGCGAAGGAGACCATGGCGCAGCCCCACCGGCTCACGCGCCCCGCTCCTGGGCCAGCCGCCGCGGCGTGCCGGGATCGGTCATGCTCAGGCAGCGGGCGCCGACGCCGCGCGACAGCCCGGCGAGCGCCTTGCTGTCGCCCACCTCGACACAGAGCGTGGTCGTGGTGGTCCGCAGCGCCGTCTCGGTCCACCGCACCCGCTCGGTGAGCTGGGTGATCAGCGCCTCCCTGATCACGTCCAGATCCATGGTGGGTTCGGCGGTGACGTTGGGCACGACCGGGACGCGGGGCGGCGCCATCGGCGCGGCGCGCACCGCCTCCCGCCAGCCGGGTACCGCCGGGGCCATCAGCGGGGAGTGGAAGGCGTTGCTGACCTGGAGCGGCACGATCTTACGGGCGCCGCTCGCCAGCTTGCCCAGCCGCTCGATCGCGGGCAGGGCGCCGGAGACCACCACGTGGCCCGGCGCGTTCTCCAGGCCCACCACGAGTGGCTCGTCCGCGGTGGCGGCCTCGGCGGCCAGCGCCTCGACCTCCTCGACCGCCAGCCCCATGACCGCGCTCATCCCGCCCGTCACCCCGACCTCGGCCATCAGCCGGGAACGGATCTCCACCAGCCGGAGCGTGCCCGCCAGATCGAGCACGCCCGCCGCGTACAGCGCGCTGAGCTCGCCGACGCTGTGCCCCGCGACCAGGCCGGGTTCGTGCCCGTCGGCGCGCAGCACGGCCAGCGCCGCCAGGTTGCACACGGTCACCGCCGGCTGGGCGTGCTCGGTGGCGACCAGGCGGTCCAGCGGCCCCTTGGCGCAGAGCGGCGAGATCGGCTGCCCGAGTAGCTCGTCCGCCTGGGCGAACACCTCCGCGGCCACCGGCTTGCGGCGCAGCCAGGCGCCCATGCCGACGCGGACCGTGCCCTGTCCTGGAAACAGGAACCCGAGCATGAGATCCCCCTGTCCCCCGGTTAGAGCCGCCGCCTGCGGCGGTTGGCCGCCTCGGCCGGCTTCTCGGTGCCCAGGAAGCCGGTCAGCAGCTTGTTGACCTGCTCGGGGGCGTCGAGGGGGATCCAGTGACTGGCGTCCTCGATCCGCTCGTAGCGCCAGGGGCCCTTGACGTACTTGGCGGAGCCGGTCATGCCCTCCTCCATCATGGCCTTGTCACCGGCTGACCAGATGCCCAGCGTGGGGGCGAGCACCGGCGGGAAGGGCCGCTCGGGACGGAGTTCGGACTCCGGTGAGCGGTTGGCCCGGTACCAGTTCAGACCGGCGGTCAGCGCGCCGGGGCGGGCCAGGTCGCGCAGGTAGCGGGTGTGGTCGCCCTCGCGCCCCATGATCTGCTTGAACAGCCGCCACCCGTTGCGGCGCAGCAGCGTCTCGCTCACCCCGGGGAACTGGTAGAAGAGCATGTACCAGGAGGCCGCCCGCTGCTCCAGCGTCGGGGTGGAGAACACCCCCGGGTGACCGACCGACAGCACGGCCAGGTGGTCGACCCTGCGGGGCATCAGGAACGAGTACATCCACGCGATGGCCGCACCCCAGTCGTGACCGACCAGGTGCGCCTTGCGGATGCCCAGTGCCAGGGTCAGTTCGACGACGTCGTTGACGATCGTCTGCATGTCGTAGGCTTCGATCTCCTGCGGCTTGCCGGACTCGCCGAACCCTCTCAGGTCCGGGGCGATGACCCGGAAGCCCGCCTCGACCAGCGCCGGTATCTGGTGGCGCCACAGGTAGGAGGAGTCCGGGAATCCATGCAGCAGGACCACCGGATCGCCCTCGCCCTGGTCGACGAACGCGATGTCGACGCCGTTGACGTGCAGCGTCCTGTTGACCAACGATTCCATGCTCATGCGGTCTCCCTAAACAACCGTTCGGCGAAGAACTCACTGAAGCCGAACTCCGGCACATCCTCCGGGGGCACCATGTTCAAAAGCCCCGTCACCTGCAGTGCGACGTTCTGCGACATCAACCGGCGGGCGCGCCTGCGCCGCTCGGTGGCCTCGGGCCCGAACTCCGCGTACAGCTTGCTGATGATGGCCGCGCCGAAGTTCAGGCGGTCCATCCGCGCCTTGCGCTCCTTCAGGTAGGGGTCGAAGGCCCCCACCGACCAGTCGTCGCTCTCCAGCAGGATGTCGGCGACGGTCCTGGCGTCGCGCATGCTGCACGAGAGGCCGGTGCCCAGTACGGTGTCGCCGTTTCCCGCCTCGTCGCCGATCAGCACGACCCCGTCGGTCAGCGGCGGCCCGTCGGGGATGAGCGTCATCGACGGCCAGACCGCCAGCGGTCCGACGGGGATCGCCTGGGTCACCACCTTGCCCCGGTCGGGCAGGCAGTTGAGCTCGAAGGCGTTCAGGAAGTTCCGCACCGCGTCGGGTCCGCGGTAGCGGTGCTGGGTGCCGGTCGCGAGGTTGAGGTAGAGCCGCGCCCGGCCGAAGCCCTGCGGGAACACCATGAACATGACGTCGCCCTCGGTGCCCATCGCCTGCACGTCGGAGGGCCAGTCGTCCAGCCCCTCGACCATCATGCCGCCGCCCCAGTGGTGCACGGAGCCGCTCATCGAGACACCGATCTGCCGGCCCACGGCGCCGACCCGGCCGGAGGCGCCGAGCACCATCCTGGCCCTGATCTCGTGTTCGCGGCCGTCGTTGAGGTAGGTGACCGTCGGCTCCTTGCCGGGGGTGACCTTGATCCTGGCCGCGTCCATCACCAGCCTGGCGCCGTACTCCGCCGCCTGCGCCGCCATCAGCTCGCACACCGCGTGGTGCGGGAACGACTGCGGGCCGCCGACCTCGGGCATCGACCGGGTCATGTCGATGGCCTCGACCTCGTCCGCGGGAATGGCCTCGTCCCAGGTCATCCACTCGCGGATCTCCCAGGCGCCGCCCGCCGCGAAGCAGTCGGCGACACCGAGCAGCTGTGCCTCCCGAACGCCCCAGGGCGCCAGCCACTCGCCGCGCACCAGGTCCTGGTAGACCTTCTGCTTCTCCAGCAAGACGACCGACAGACCACCCGCGGCCAGCTTGCTGGCCGCGGACGCGCCCGCGATTCCGCCACCGACGACGACGACATCGGCGTACTCAACGGTCATGCCTGCCATCCTTCCCAATACGTGCGTTCTCTGGCTCGGTACCGCTTCGCCGGTCGGAAGTCGGTACCGATCGTGTAGGCGACCGGCACCATGCACACCTGGGTGACCCCGGACGGGATGTTGAGCAGTTCGCCCACCTGCCGCTCGAAGGGCACGTGCATGCAGGTGATCGTGCTGCCGAGACCCCGGCTGCGCAGTGCCAGCTGGAAGGACCAGATCGCCGGGAAGATCGAGCCGTAGAAGGTGCTCGCCCGCATGGCGCCGAGCCGCACCTCGTGTCCGGTGTCCTCCGCGGGCTTGGCCGCCATCTGCCGCTCCCAGGCGGCGTCGATGGCCGCGATGTCCGGCGGCCGGCCGAGCACGCAGGGGATGACCAGGACGGGCACCCTCGCGATCCCCTCGGCCAGCGCGACCACCGAGGCGTTGTTCCGCCGTGCCGCCTCGCTGTTCCTTCTGCGGCCGGCGCTGGTCCATACGTCGTTGCGATGGAAGTTCCAGGAGACCCGCATCAGCTCGGCGAGCTTCTCCTTGATGGCGGGCTCGGTGACCACCAGCCAGCGCCAGTGCTGCTGGTTGTTGGCGGTCGGGGCCTGGACGGCGACCTCCAGGGCCTCCTCCACGACCTCGCGCGGCACCGGCCGGTCAAGGTCGAGCCGCCGCCGGACGGACCGGGTGGTGGTCAGCAGCCGATCGGTCTCCTGAACGTCGAACGGCGGGCCGGCCTCCGGGGCCGGTTTCATGGCATCGCCCCCAGCAGGACGGCGCCGCGCACCGAGTCGGCCGCCGCGGTCAGCACCAGCGCCTGCTCGACCGCCTCCGACAGGTGCGGCTTCCTGACGTAGGACTCCACCTCACCGGCGTACGGGTGTTCCAGGCCGTGCAGCGCGGGGGCGATCCCGTCGCGGATCGCCAGGGCGGCCACGGCGAGGTTCATCGCGCCCGAGGCCGCCTGGCAGTCGCCGGTCTGCCCGACCGAGGTGGTGAGCAGGCCGTCCGGCACCAGTTCGAGCAGGACCGCCGCCTCGTCGGCGTCGTACCGGCCGCCGGTACCCGCGCCGACGACCAGACCGGCCTTCCCCGCGGAGAGGCCTGCCAGGCTGCGCCTGATCGACTCCCGCTCGCCCTGCTCCCCGGTGCCGGCGTGGCCGCTGCCCAGGATCCGCGCGTACGCGCGTCCCCCGCGTGCGGCGCAGTGCTCGGCCGACTCCACCAGGATGGCCACGGCCGCGGATCCGGGAACGGACCCCGTGCGCTCCCGGTCGTAGGGGGTGACCACCGTATCCCCGGCGGCCCCGGCGGCCGTCGCCGTCGTCTCGTCCGCCGCCACCACCAGCACCACGTCCGCCTTGCCCGCCTTGATCATCTCAATGGCGCAGTCCAGCGCGATCGAGGCCGAGGCCTCGCCGTTGCAGATCGTGGTGGTCGGGCCGCGCAGGCCCAGGGTCTGGCAGACCGCGCCGCCGGTGGCGTTCAGCACGACGTTGGAGAAGCTCAGCACGGCCGGCTTGTTCGGGTCGACCGCGACGCTCTCGTCGAATCCGCCGGTGCTCTCCACCGAGCCCGCCGCGGTCGCGAAGATCAGTCCGACGTTGTCCAGCGCCGCCCTGGGCAGCTTGATCCCGGCGTCCTCCCAGGCCAGCCGGGAGGCCGCGATCGCCATCCTGGACAGGTGGTTCATGTGCCGCCAGAGCGAGCGGGGCGCGAACGTCCGTCCCTCCAGCGAGGGCGCCCGGCCGACGGCCTGGCGGCCCTCCGCGAGTGCCTCGGCCAGCTCGGCGATCCCGGTGCCCAGCCCGCTGACCGGGCCCAGCCCAGTGATCACGACCGGCCGGTCGGGCAACTCCTCGTACTCGCGCTCGCCACCCGGGGTGGTCAGCGCGAGCGCGACGTTGTTGCCGCCGAAGGCGTAGTTGTTGGAGACCACGGTCTCGATCGGCATCCGCCTGGCCACGTTGGGCACGAAGTCCAGGTCCGTCGTGGTATCGGCGTCGAAGCCGATGGTCGGCGGCGCCATGCCGTGCCGGAGTGCCAGCACGCTGGCGACCGCCTCGACCGCGCCGGCCGCGCCCAGGGTGTGACCGACGAAGGACTTGATGCTGCTGGTGGGCACCCGCGGCGCGCGGTCGCCGAAGACCGCCCGCATCACCTTGGCCTCCATCGCGTCGTTGGCCGGCGTGCCGGTGCCGTGACCGCTGACGTAGCTCACGTCGTCGGTGCTCATGCCCGCGTCGGCCAGCGCCCGGCGTACCGCGCTCGCACCGCCCCGGCCGGTGGGGTCGGGGGCGGTCGCGTGGTAGGCGTCCGCGGACAGCCCGTACCCGGCGACCTCGGCCAGCGGGGTCGCCCCCCTGGCCAGCGCCCGGTCCAGCGGTTCGAGCAGCAGGAACGCCGCACCCTCGCCGAGGTTGAGACCGTCTGAGCGGCTGTAGGGCGCGCAGGGTCCGGTGCTGAGCGCCTGCAGCCCGGCGAATCCGGCGTAGGTCCCGAACAGCAGCGGGTCGACGCCACCGGCCAGCACCACGTCCGCCTCGCCGGTGAGGATCTTGTCCTTGGCCAGGCCGACGGCGTTGCCGCCGGCCGCGCACGCGGTCGACACCAGGATGCGCGGCCCGCGCATGCCCAGCCGCCCGGCCACCACGTCACCGGTGCGGTGCATGGGCTGGTAGCGGCCCGCCGCGTCCGGGGTCGCCTGGCACTTGCCGAGCACCAGCCCGAACCGGTCGGCCTCGACGTCGTCCGCCGACAGCCCCGCCTGGCCGACGGCCTGACGTGCCGCGATGAGGGCCAGCTGGGCGGTGCGGTCCAGGGCGGCGTCGGAGTCCGGCAGCTGCCCGGTGATCCACTCGGTGGGGACCTGACCCGCGTACCGGGCGGTGAACACGGCGAACGCCTCGTCGTCGACCGGGGTGACACCCCCCTGGCCGGCCATGAGCCGTAGCCAGAACTCTTCCGGGTCACGGCCGATGGCGCAGATGACACCCAGACCTGTGATGACGACGGGGCGCGACGCCATGCTCACTCCTTCTCCGACGATCAGCCGATCAGATGATCGGGATGCTCCAGCTCTTGGGCGTGATGTAGGGGCTGGTCAGCGTGGTGACCTCGGCGTCGCCGACGGTGAACCGCAGACCCGCCGCGGCGAACTCCGCGTCCACCCGCGCCAGGCCGAGCGTGGCGCCCAGCCCGAGGCTGTGCACCGCGTACACCACCTCGCCGATGTCCTGACCGGCGGCCAGGACCCGGGTGCCGGGCTCGGGGACCGATCCGCCGCCGCTGAAGCCGAGGGTCCGGCGGCCGACGGAGCCGTTGAACGCCTCCAGCACCGCCTCCTTGCCGATGAACGACTCCTTGGTGATGTCGACGAGCCAGTTGGCGCCGCCCTCGATGATGTTGACCCCGCCGGTCGCCTCGTGCCGGATCACCGGCTGCCGGACCTCCAGCATGGCGATCTCCAGTGCCTCGTTGCCGGCGGGCACCGCCTGCTCCAGCGACTGCCGCCACAGCTCGGCGGCCGACTCGGTGGGCACGATCATCTGGTAGCCGTACTCGCTGGTGAACCCGGTCCGCCCGAACACGATGTCCACGCCGTTCCAGGTCGTGTCCACCACGGCCTCGAACGGCAGCGAGGCCAGCTCGCCGTCGATCAGCCGGCCCACCACGCCCCAGGCGTAGGGGCCCTCCAGTCCCAGAATGGTCAGGTCGCCGGAGCGGTCGACGATGTCGACGCCCTCGTCGTTGTGCTTCTGCAGGTGTTCGAGCAGGCGCGGCCCGGCGCCGCAGGAGCTCTCCAGGAACATCCCGTTCTCCCGGCCCCACACGACCACCTGGTCGACGATCTGCCCCGACTCGTCCAGGACGAGGCTCATCATGCAGCGCTCGGAGGTCAGGTACTCGACGTCGCGGGCGAGGACCCGCTGCGCGAAGTCGACGGCGCCGTCACCGCTGATCTCGATCAGGCCGAGCCCGCTCAGGTCGAGCAGCGCGGCCCGCTCCCTGAGGGCCTGGTACTCCTCGGCCGGCGTCGAAAAGCGCAGTGGGACGGTCACGTCCAGCACCTCGCCGAAGACGGTCTCCTCCGGGTGCGCGTTCGCGAGTACGGAATCCATTTCTCACACCTCTCCATGAGTGCTGCCGGCCGCCGGGTCGGCGATCGTGATGATTCCTTCGGCGGCGATGTTCCCGTCCACCCGCGCCGAGACCCGGTACTCCCCGAAGCCTCTGCCGCCCGCGCTCCGCTCCGCGGTCAGGACCAGCTGGTCACCGGGGACGATCCGGCGGCGGAAGCGCATCGACCTGACCCCCGCCAAGTAACTGATCTTGCTTGTCCCGGTGAGCGAGAAGACCACTCCGGCGAGCTGGGCCATCGCCTCGATGACCACGACGCCCGGCAGGATCGCCTCGTCGGGGAAATGCCCCTGGAACCAGATCTCGGTCCCGGCGACGTTCTTGATCGCGGTGCCTTTGACGCCCGGCTCGACCTTGTCGACGCGGTCGAGCAGCAGCATCGGCCAGCGATGCGGGATCAGCTCCCTGATCTGGTCGTTGTTCAGGCTGAGCGATTCCCTGGACGACTGGGCAACGGTCATACCGCGGCTGCCGCTCGCAGTTCGGGCTTGATCGTCTCCGCGAGCCGGGACACCGAGCCGAAGACCGCCATCTCGCTGTCGTAGAGGGCCACCCCGAACTCCGCCTCGATCGCGACGTAGAGCTCAAGGATGTCCAGGCTGTCCAGCTCAAGGCCGCGGCCGAACAGGGGCTGGTCGTCGGTGATCCAGTTCGGCTCGATCTCCAGATCCAGCCGGTTCACGATCATCTTCTTGATCTGGTCACACGCCTGCTGACGCTGGGCAGCCCTGGCGCGCAGCTCGTCGATGGTCATCTTTCCTCCGTGCTCGTGCTGTCGAAGCTCGTGCTTTTGATGACAGGCTCAGCCCAGGCCGCCGCCGTGGGCGACCATCACCTCTCCGGTGACGTACGAGGCCTTGTCCGAGGCGAGGAAGCTCACGATCGACGCGATCTCCTCGGGCCTGCCCATCCGGCCCAGCCGGATGCGGGACTCGTACTGCTTCCTGATCTGGGCGGGAACGCTGCGGGTCATGTCGGTGGCGACGAAGCCAGGGGCCACCACGTTGACCCGGACGCCGTGCGGCGCCGCCTCGTAGGACAGCGCCTTGCTGAAGGCGATGATCGCCCCCTTGGACGCCACGTAGTTCGTCTGGCCGGGGAAGCCACCGTCGAGCCCGCTGACCGACGACAGCGTCACGATCGAGCCGCGCCGCTGGTGCTGCATGATCCGGAGAGCCTCCCGGCAGCTCAGGAAGGTGCCGGTGACGTTGACGTCCATCGGCTCGCGGAACTGCGCAAGGCTCATGGCGACGAGGTGCCGGTCGCGGGTGATGCCCGCGCTGGTCACCAGCACGTCCAGCCGGCCGAAGTCGGAGCGCAGGCCGCGGAAGAGCTGCTGGACCTCCTCCTCCTTGGTGACGTCGGCCTGTACGGCCGTCGCGCCACCACCCTCCTGCTCGATCTGGGCGACGAGGTCCTTGGCGTCCTGCTCGGCGCGCAGGTAGTTGACCACGACGTGAGCGCCTTCCCTGGCCAGATCGAGCGCCACCGCCCGCCCGATTCCGCGCGACCCGCCTGTTACCAGGGCCACCGAGCCTTCGGTAAAGAGCATCCTCGTCTCCAGGGTGTCAGTGGTGAGGTTAAAGGGAGCCGACCTGATCGTCCGCTTACAAGGGGAGAGGCTACTGAAGCCGGTTTTCAGCCCGATATCATCCGGATATCCGGCTATTGACGCTGATGACAGCGGTACGGAACGCTGACGCCCATGGACGAGCTCGATGTCGAGGTGTTGATTGTCGGAGGCGGCCCGGTCGGCCTGTCCGCCTCGATCGAGCTTTCGAGGTACGGGATATCCTCGTTGCTCGTCGAGAGGCACCAGAAAACCTCCCTCTTTCCCAAGGCCCGGCTCATCTCGACCAGGACCATGGAACTGGTCAGGGCGTGGGGAATCCAGGACGAGGTCGAACGCGCCGGACTGCCCCGCGAGGAGACCCTGGCGGTGGGCGTCGGAACGTCGCTGACCGATGACGACTTCCTGCGGGCGGTCGCGCCGCTGCACGAGGACGCCCCGCAGAGCCCGACCTACACCTACATCTGCGCCCAGGACCGTTTCGAGGTGATCCTGCGCGCGCTCGCCGAGGCGCAGCCGGGCGCCGACGTCCGTTTCGACACGACCATGACGGAGATGCGGAAGACCCCGGACGGCGTCGAGGCGGTGATCGAGTCCGCAGGGGTCCGCCGCGGAGTCCGCGCCCGCTACCTGGTGGCCGCCGACGGCGGCCGGAGCACCACGAGGGACGCGCTCGGCATCGCCATGACCGGTCCTCCCCCGCTGGGCAACATGATCAGCGTCATGTTCGACGCCGACCTGGGGCCGCTGCTCCGTGATCGCCAGGCCGCGCTCTACTTCCTGCTCAGCAACCCGCCGTGCGCGGTGGAGGCGGTGGACAACCAGCGCCGGTGGATGATCCAGACCGGGTACGACCCGGCGCACGGCGGCAGCCCCGACGACTTCACCGAGGAGGTCTGCGTCGCGGCGGTGCGGTCCGCGGCGGGCATCCCCGACCTGGCGGTGAACATCGTGGGCATCATGCCCTGGCTCCAGCAGGCCGTGGTCGCCGACGAGTTCCGCAGCGGCCAGGTCTTCCTCGCGGGGGACGCGGCGCACGTGGCCACCCCGCAGGGCGGGTTCGGCATGAACTGCGGCATCCAGGACGCGCACAACCTCGGCTGGAAGCTCGCCGCCGTGCTCCGGGGCACCGCGGGGGCCGGCCTTCTCGACACCTACACGCCCGAGCGGCGCCCGATCTCCGACCGTACGGTCACCGAGAGCCTGAACAACGCGCTCATCACCTTCCAGATGATGGAGGGCCGCCTGACCATGCAGGAGTCGATCGACCAGCAGGCGGGCCGGCGCAGCTCGGAGGGCCTGGTGCTCGGCTTCCACTACGACTCCGCCGCCGTCGTCGCGGACGGGACGCCCGCCCCCGAACCCGCCGACCCCTACCGGACCTACCTGCCGACCGCCCGCCCCGGCCACCGCATGCCCCACGTCTGGCTGTCGCGGCGGGGCGGTCAGGTCTCCACCTTGGACCTGCTGGGCAGCTCGTTCACCCTGATGACGCCCGCGGGCACCGGCTGGGCGCAGGCCGCCAAGCAGGCGGCCCAGGACACCGGGGTCGCCGTCACCGCGCTGGAGATCTCCGCCGACGGCTCGGCGGAACTCACCTCACCGACGTGGGCGGAGGAGTTCGGCGTGGGCACCGCCGGAGCCGTACTCATCCGCCCCGACGGTCACGTCGGCTGGCGCTCCCCCGGCGCGGAGGCGTCGGCGAACGCGCTGACCGGCGCCCTGGGCACCATCCTGGCGAGGTTGTAGCCGTCGTGGCCGGCGAGCTCGTCGACCGATCCCCGGTAGGACCCCGAGCAGAGCCGCGCCGCCGCCATCCGCAGGGTCAGCGGGCACCCCGAGGAACTGGCCGCGAGTCTGGTCATCGCCTGCGGCTCGGCCTCCATCCTGGCGGTGCCGACCAGCATGACCGCCAGTGCCCTGGACTCCTCGAAGCCCAGCGGCCGGACGAACTCCCGGTGCGCGCCCTGGCGGGCCACGAACTCGTCGAGCGGATCCCGGCTCGTGACGATCACCCGGCAGTGCGCGCCGCCCGGCAGCAGCGGGATGACCTGGGCGCTGTCGCGGGCGTTGTCCAGCACGACGAGCAGCCGCCGGCGCGCCGTCCTGCTGCGGTACAGGGCCAGCTTCTCGCTGAGATCCTCGGGGATGGCGTGGCCGGCCACGCCGAGCGCGCGCAGGAAACGGCCGGCGACGACACCGGGGGTCAGGGCCGCCGCGCCCTCGTCCCCCTGCAGGTCGGCGAAGAGCTGCCCGTCGGGGAACTGGGCGATCCTGCGGTGCGCCCACCGCAGGGCCAGCGCGGTCTTTCCGAAGCCGCCCAGACCCGTCACGACCACCGTTCCCGGCCCGGTCGTCTCCGGGGAGAAGCGGAGCGCGTCGTCCAGGGCGGCGAGCTCCGCGGTGCGCCCGGTGAACGGCAGGGCCTGCGGGGGGAGCTGGGAGGGGATGACGAACTCCTCGGCCCGCCGCACCCCCGACACCTCCATCAGCGCGGACTCGTCCCGCAGGATCTGGTCGTGCAGCCGCCTCAGCTCCGGGCCGGGTTCGAGCCCGACCTGTTCCACCAGGTGCCGCCGGCCCTCCTGGTAGGTCCGCAGTGACTCGGCGCGGCGCCCCGAGCGGTACTGGGCCAGCATCAGCTGCGCCCGGGCGCGCTCCCTGAGCGGGTGCTCCTCCACCACGGGAACCAGTTCCGCGATCGCCTTGAGGTGGTTGCCGAGCTCCAGCTCCAGCTCCAGGCAGGCCTCGATCGCCTCCAGCCGCGACTCCCGCAGCCGGGCCGCGTCGTAGCGCATGCTGTGGATGTCCTCGAACGGGGTTCCCCGCCACAGGGAGAGCGCGTCCCGCAGCACGGCGATCGCACCCTCCCGATCGCCCCCGGCGGCCTGCCGGCGCGCCCGCGCCACGAGGTCGTCGAAGCGGAGCCTGTCGATCTGCTCGGGGGCCGCCCTGAGCAGGTAGCCGGGGCTCGACGTCATGATGTCGTCCGCCCGGTCCCCCAGCGCCCTGCGCAGCCGCGACACGCAGATGGCGATCTGCCCGCGGGCGCTCTGCGGGGCGTGTCCGCCCCACACCGCCTCGATCAGCCGGTCCACCCCGACGACGCGGCCCGCGTTCAGCACCAGGCTGGCCAGGATCGCGCGCTCCCGGGGGCCGCCGATCCGAAGCTCCTCGCCCTTCCTGAACACCCCGAGCGGCCCCATGATCCGAAACTCGAGTGGTTCGTCCATCACTGGATCCGCATCAGGTACTTCTCAAGCTCGTCGGCGGCCCGAAGGGTGCCGCCCGAGGCATGCAGATCCTTCTGCATCTCCCCCGTGCACCGCTGGATGACCTCGCTGCCCGCCACCTCCAGCACCGCCTGGAGCAGCAGTTCCCCGGTGACCTCCTCCGGCGGGATGGACCGGCCGAGGTTCAGCTCCTCGATCCGCCGGGCGGCCACCGCGTCGATGGACGACGTCGGGACGACCACCATCGGGCAGCCGGAGTGCAGCGCCTCCATCACGGTGCCCATGCCCCCGTGGGTGACGGCCACCGAGGCGTGCTGGAGCACCTTGTAGTGCGGCATCCACCGATGCGCCTCGATGTTGGGGGGCAGCGGGCCCAGGTCCGCGGGGTCCATTCCGTCCGCGACCGTGATCACCACGTGCCACGGAACGCCGGTGAAGGTCCGTACGCACATCTGGAAGAAGTCCGGATACTCGTTGAAGACCGCGCCGAACGAGACGAGCGCGACCGGAAGCCCGCTGGCCGGCGGCTGCCACTCGCCCAGGAAGTTCCGCTCGCCCAGGCACGGCCCCACGAACGCGAACCGCTCGTCGAAGCTGTCACCGACGTACTGGAAGGACCGCGGCATGTTGATGATGCTGAAGTCCTGGATCTCCCACCACAGCTCCGCGGGCGGGACGTCGACCCCGTGCGCACTGGACAGGGCGCTGATCCGGGCGAACATGTCGTCCACCCAGTTCGGCATGGACTGCTCGGCCCCGTCGGAGTTGTAGATCGCGTTCAGGTACGAGAAGTTCGCGTTCGACGCGAACATCGGGATGAGCTGGGTCGCGGGCCGGTTCCACTTCCTGGCCAGGATGCGCCCCGCGTAGAGGATGGAGGTGTCGTAGACGATCATGTCGGGGAGGTCGTCGGCCGGGTAGGACTCCAGGGCCGCCAGCATGTCCGCGCTCTCGTCGAGCAGGACCGAGAGCAGGTAGAGCGGGTCGCGCGCCAGGTTCAGGAAGTCCGAGTCCCGGTACTTCGAGTCGTAGCGCAGCGCGGTGGCGCCGGCCTCCTCCACGATGCCCACCATCATGTCGCCGGTCAGATAGGAGACGCGGTTTCCTCTGCGGACCAGCTCCGTCACCACGGCCAGGTTGGGGATCACGTGGCCATGGTCGGGATGAACCAGGAAGAGGAAATGTTTCGCCATCTGGGAGAATCCTGTCTCTCTGGGATTTCTGACCTGATAAGCACTGATTTCGCGACAAAAGAACTAGCCCATCGGCGACAAATCAGTCACTGCGATCTGTCGGCAATGCTAGTTAGGGCCTATTTAGGGCAACACCCCTAACCGTCTTCCACAGGCGCGCGCGCCCGGGATCGAGTTCACAGCGCGATAACGGAAAAAGAGCGCCACCCTAGCCGGGCCGCCATTCATCCGCAACGAACGGCGATGGGGACTGGGGTACCGGGTGAAGTGTTAGGGGTTACCCCTAGCCATTCCGAGACCGCTGCCGGCCACCTCGCGGGGTGCCGGTTTCCGCCTGGACACAGGGGCTCCCCCCGATTCCCGCCGGTCATTATGCTGGGCCGAGCTTTCGAGAAAGGGACTGCCATGACCACGCGTGTCTGGGACTATCTGCGGGAATACGACAGCGAGCAGAAGGACATCATGGACGCCGTCGAGACGGTGTTCCGGTCAGGGCAACTGGTCCTCGGCGAGAGCGTCCGCTCCTTCGAGGCGGAGTTCGCCGGCTACCACGGGGTGGGGCACTGCGTCGGCGTCGACAACGGCACCAACGCGATCAAGCTGGGGTTGCAGGCCCTGGGGGTCGGCCCCGGCGACGAGGTGATCACGGTCTCCAACACCGCGGCGCCGACGGTGGTCGCGATCGACGCCGTCGGCGCGACCCCGGTCTTCGTGGACGTGCACCGGGATGACTACCTGATGGACACCGCCCAGGTGGAGGCCGCCATCACCGAGCGGACCCGGTGCCTGCTGCCGGTCCACCTGTACGGCCAGTGCGTCGAGATGGAGCCACTGGAGCGGCTCGCGGCCAGGCACGACCTGATGATCTTCGAGGACTGCGCGCAGGCGCACGGCGCCCGCCACCACGGGCGCGTCGCGGGATCGATGGGGAAGGCGGCCGGGTTCTCCTTCTACCCGACCAAGGTGCTCGGCGCCTACGGGGACGGCGGCGCGACGCTCACCTCCGACGACGAGGTCGAGCGGAACCTGCGCAGGCTGCGCTACTACGGCATGGAGAAGACCTACTACGTCGTCGAGACCCCCGGCCACAACAGCAGGCTGGACGAGTTGCAGGCCGAGATCCTCCGGCGCAAGCTGCGCCGGCTCGACCGGTACATCGCCGACCGGCGAGCCGTGGCGGCCCGTTACGCCGATGGCCTCGGCGACACCGAACTCGTCCTTCCCGCGCTCGCCGAGGGCAACGACCACGTCTACTACGTCTACGTGGTGCGCCACCCCCGCCGCGACGACATCATCGAGGCGCTGAAGGCGTACGACATCCAGCTGAACATCAGCTACCCGTGGCCGGTCCACACCATGACCGGGTTCGCCCACCTCGGCTACGGCAGGGGCAGCCTGCCCGTCACCGAGGAGCTGGCCGGTGAGATCTTCTCGCTGCCGATGTACCCGTCACTGCCCGGCGACGTCCAGGACAGGGTGATCAGCGCGCTGCGAGAGGTACTGGCGGCGTTGTAGTCAGGGTGGTCAGGCAGAACAGCAGGCTGCGCGCCTGGATGTTGAGATAGAAGCTGTGCCGCAGCAGCTCTCCGAGCTGGGACACGCTCAGCCAGCGGTACTCGGGGTGGTCGATCCCGGCGGCCTCGTCGGTGTGCACGATGAGATAGCGGTTGCGGGCGCGGTGGAAACGCCCGCCCTCCTCCGACAGGATCGTCTCGAACCGGACGCGCTCGGGGCCGGCCCCCAGCACCTCGTCCAGGAAGGGCGGGCGTGCCCCGGCGGGCAGGTGGTCGTAGCTCTCCGGGGTGCACTGCACGGTCGGCCCCAGCTCCACCACGTCGGCGTAGCCCGGCTCGACCCGCGCGTGCACCAGAGCGTGCAGCACTCCGCCGATCTCTCCGACCAGGAACGCGATGACCCCGGTCCCGAAGGGTTCGATCATGGGCTGGTCCCAGCGGCCGACCTCGCGCCCGCCCGCCTCCACGCTCACCCCGACGACGTCGAAGTAGCGGCCGGTCTCGTGGGAGATCAGCTCGTCCGTCCGCCGCCAGCCCCGCACCTCGTCGAGGGGGATCAGCCTGACCTGCGGGTCGGCCCTGGTGCGCATGTCGGTGATCCAGCTCAGCACCTCCCCCATGGTGTGCGGGCCGGCCTCGCCCGGATCGCAGGAGCGGACGAGCGCGGCGCGGAACCCGTCGCCCGGCTCCGTCGAAAGCGCCGCCGTCAGGGCCGACGTCAGCCCGGCTCCGGAGAACGGCATGCAGGCCAGCACGGTCCGCGCGTCCATGTTCACCAGATCCGGCACCGACATCAGGGTGTGCAACTGGCCGAGGGTCAGCCAGCAGAAGCCCTCGGCGACCTCGATCTCCCCGGTGATCTCAACGACCATGTTCCGGTTGCGCTTCCGGTAGAACCAGGCGCCCTGCTCGGACTGGCGGATGTCCGCGATCACCTCGTGGCCCGAGGTGTCGAGGAAGTGGTCGAGATAAGGGACCGGCCTGCCCTGGTGCACCCGGGTGTAGTTGCTCCGGGTGGCCTGCACGGTGGGAGAGAGCTGCAGGCCGTTGTGGTTGCCCGGTTCGTGCTTGGCCTGCATGAGAAGGTGCAGGACTCCGTCGATCTCCTTGACCAGGATGCCCAGGATGCCGATCTCCGGCTGGTTGATGATCGGCTGGGACCAGTGGGAGACCGTCCGGCCGGGAACATGGACGTCCAGACCCTCGACGCTGAAGAACTTTCCGGTCCGATGCCGGATGTTCCCGGTGTGCCGATCCACCTCCCAGCCGGACAGCCCGTTCAACGGCACCTTCCGCACGTTCATGTACGTACGGCTCGCCGTCTCGGCCAGCCATCGGTGGAACTCGTCGGGTGTCGCGAACCACCCACCCGGGGAGAGCACGGATTCCGCGAGCCGCACCTGCAACGGTGAACGAGTCTGCCGCCGAGAGGGTACGGCCATGCTGGCTCCTTTGATACGAAATTTCATCTTCCGATGGCCGCGGCTCGGGAGCTCCCCCGAGCCGCGACCGGCTCCCGCACGCCGCCGTCACGCCTGCCGGAAGGTCTCCTCGATCCGCAGGCACTCCTTGTAGTCGGGCAGCATGTCCAGCGCCCGCGCCCGCGCCAGGGTGGGCGCCTCCCGGTCCCGCTCCGACTGGATCAGCGCCAGGTCCTCGGGCAGCCGCAGCCCGATCTCCGGGTCGAGGGCCGAGAGCGCGAGCTCGTTCTCCTTCCGGTACCGCTGCGAGAGCAGGTAGGACATCACGGTGTCGTCCTGGAGCGCGACGAAGGCATGGCCGAGCCCCGGCGGGAAGTACACCGAGCGGAAGCTCTCACCGGTCAGCACCACCTGGTCCCACTCCCCGAACGTCGGGGAGCCGACCCGGAGATCGACGACGATGTCCAGCGCGCTTCCCCGCGCGCAGTGCACGTACTTGGCGGTCCCCGGCGGGGCGAGGGTGAAGTGGATCCCGCGGAGCACGCCGCGCACCGAGGCGCTCTGGCTGGTCTGCGCGACCGGGAAGAGCGGATGCCCGACCGCCTCGACGAACGCCGCCTCCTGGAACGGGGAGACGAAGAGGCCCCGCTCGTCGGGAAACACCTCGGGAGTGAACTCGAAAGCGCCGGTGACGGCGAGCGCGCGGGATTTCATTACGGCCGCGCCGCCGGGGGGTGTTCGGTCACAACAGTCGCCAATCGGTCGAGGATGACGGACGGTCACGGAACGCGGTCCAGCATGCTCGGACCGCCGGTGCGGGGTCAACAAGGTAGGGGTCGCCCGCGAGCAAGATAGGGGTCGCTTGAAACGCCTCAGAGCGGCACCTCGTCACTGCGGATCAGCGAGGAGACGGTGCGCTCCAGCGCCTCGCGGAACGGCACCCGGGCCTGCCATCCGGTGACCGCGCGGAAGGCGGCCGGGTCGGCGACGACGCTGTGGAAGTCCATTCCGGTGGCGTCCGGCGGCGCCGGCACCGAGACGACCGGGACCGCGGGCGCCCCCGTCCTGGCGGCCACGGTCGCGGCGACGGTCGTGAAGATGTCGCGCACGCTCCGGCCGCCGCCGGTGCCGATGAGCCAGTGCCGGCCCGCGAGGGAGTCGGCGTGGTCGAGCGCGGCCAGGAAGGCGCCGGCCACGTCCCCGACGTAGAGCAGGTCGCGCTCGGCCGTCCCGTCGTTCCACACGGTCAGCGGTTCACCCGCCAGCGCGCGGCGCACCATGGTGGTCACCACCCCCCGGTCGGTGGCGGTCGGGGAGACCCGGCCGCCGAACACCGTGCCGAGCCGGAGCGTGACCCCGCGCAGCAGGCCCTGTGCCGTGGCGGCCTTCAGCTCCCGCTCGGCGGCCAGCTTCTGCCGGTCGTAGGCGGTCACCGGGGCGTCCGGCTCGGTGCCGTCGATCCTGGCCTCCGACCTCGGGCCGACCTGGGAGGTCGAGCCGGGAAAGAGGACCACGGGGGGTGGGCCGTCCCGGCGTTCCGCCCGGATGGCCGCGACGATGTCGCGCACCACGCCGACGTTCACCCGCTCGCCCGGCGACTCGTCCTCCGCCGCCCGCCAGGTCCCGCCGCCGGTGTAGAGCAGCAGGTTGACCACCACGTCGGCGCCGGCGATCGCCTCGGCGACCTGGCCCGCGCCGGTGAGGTCCGCGGTACGAACCTCAACCTCGGCCTCGGCCGCGTGGCCCGGGGGGACCACGGCGGGCCTCCGCGCCACCAGCCTCAGCCGGACATCCCGCCCGGCCAGCTCCGTCACGAGGGCGGAGCCCACGAAACCGGAGGCGCCCAGGACCACGACCAGCGGCTGGTCAGACAACGCGCACCTCGGGAACATAGAGGATCCACTTGCCGCCCGCCTCGCGGAACTCCTTCTCCTTCTCCATGATCTCCTGCGCGTGGTTCCAGGCGAAGAGCAGCGCGTACTCCGGGTAGGGGTCGGAGAACGCCTCGGGGCTCCGTACCGGGATGTGCGCCCCCGGCGTGAGCCTGCCCTGCTTGCCCGCGGTCGTGTCGCAGACGAAGGGGACCAGCTCGGGGCCGATGCCGCAGTAGTTCGTCACCGTCGCGCTCTTGGCGGTGGCGCCGTATCCGACGACCCGCTCCCCCTTGTCGCGCAGCTCGCCCAGCAGCGCCGGCAGTCGCTCGCGGATGTGCCCGACCCGGGAGGCGAAGCCCTCGAGCGTCGCCGGCTCGGTGACCCCGGCCGCGCTCTCCTCGGCCAGCAGGTCGGTCACCGCCCGGGTCGGCTGCCTCGCTCCCGGACGCGCCAGGGTGTAGCGGACCTCGCCGCCGTGCACGGAGAGCCGCTCCGCGTCGACGAGTTCGAACCCGAACCGCCGCGCCATCTCCTGTACCGAGCGGACCGTGAAGAAGAAGAAGTGCTCGTCGTAGATCTGGTCGAACGAGGTGCGCTCCAGGATGTCGGCGAAGTACGGGTCCTCGAACACGAAGACCCCGCCGGGCGCCAGCAACCTGTCGACACCGCGCAGGATCGACTCCATGTACGGGATGTGGCACAGGGTGTTGGCGGCGTAGATGACGTCGGCCGGTCCGTCGGCGGCGAGGATGCCGGACGCGGTCGCCTCCTCGAAGAAGTCCTTGCGCACCCGGATGCCCTTGGCCGCGGCCAGGTCCGCCACCCCGCCGGACGGCTCCACCCCCAGGTGGCGGACGCCCGATTCGGCGATCACCTGGAGCATGGTGCCGTCGTTCGAGCCGAGTTCGACGACGAACGGGTCGGGCCCGGTGAGCTCGACGGCCAGGAAACGCTTGGCGATCGCCTGGAAGTGCTCGCGCATGACGGCCGACCCCGAGGAGAGGTACGGATAGCTCTCGTGGAACATGCGGTCGCGCGGCACCTCCTCCATGAGCTGCACCATCGTGCACGATTCACAGATCCCCACGGCGAGGGTGAAGAAGAACTCCCCATCGAGGTCCTCCGGCGTCAAAAACGCGTCGGAGAGCGGCTGCCTGCCGAAATCGAGGAACTCGCGAACCGTGCCCGAGCAGATCCGGCACGGCGAGGTGACTGGCATAGGTGACTCCTGAGATTGGGCGAACTGTTCACTGTGCGATTCCCCGCATGCCCGGCTTGGCTCTCGATCCCGCCTCGGGCGGCCTGACGGACGCCCGCCGGTCGGGGGGCGTGAGAACCGGGGGCAGATCGGCCCGGCTCTTCACTCCCAGCTTCCGGTAGACGCGGGTCAGATGCTGTTCGACGGTGCTCACCGTGATGTGCAGCGTCCGGCTTATCTCCCGGTTGGTGTGCCCGAGCGCGGCCAGCTCTGCCACCCTGCACTCCGAGTCGCTGAGCCCCAGCGGGTTCGGGTCCTCGGCGGGCTCCCCCGCGTCCGGCAGAACGGGACCGGTGGTCCAGCTCTTGCTGAGCCGCAGGGGCATCACGCCGGAGTGGCAGATCTCGACCTCCCGCATCGCCCGGCAGATCAGCGGCTTGGCCTCGTCGGCCTCCCCGAGCTGCTGCAGGGCCGCGCCCAGATCGGCCAGCGCCCGGGACAGCAGCAGCCGGTCGCCCGCCGTTTGCAGGCACTTCACCGCCTCGCACAGCAGCTCGGTACGCTGCGCGAGCCCGCTGGCGGCGGCCAGGATCAGCAGGGAGATGCCCCGGGTCCGCAGGTCGATGGGCTTGAGCCGCTCCATCTGCTCCGTCACCAGGTCGCGGGCCACCCCCCAGCGGCTGAGCCGGAGGTTCGCCTCGGCCAGGTTGCTGCGCCAGGGAACCAGCATCGGCCGGTCGAGTTCCCAGTCCTGCATGAGCCTGCCGCAGGTCTGGAAGTCGCTGATCGCGGCGAGCACCCGGTCGGTGGCCAGGTAGTAGTGACCGCGCGCGTGCAGGTACCGCAGGCCGATCAGGGTCGCGAACATCTCGTCGGGCACCCGCTGCTGCAGCAGCTCGGCCCCCTCCTCGTACTGCCCCATCGCCGTGTGGGCCAGCAGCAGCGTCGACCTCGGGTAGCCGATCAGGATGCCCCAGCTCTGCGCCTGCATCAGCTCCAGGGCGGCCTGCGCCCTGGCCGCGGCGACCACCACCTCCCCCTGCCGGAACGCGATCTCGGCCCGGACCGCACCGAGCACGGCCTGCCAGGTGAGCGCGCCGCTGCGGACCGCCTCGTCGATCAGCTCGTCACACCAGTGAGTGGCCCGCTCCGTCCTGCCCCCGTACATCAGGGTCAGTACCGCGATGGCCACCACCTCCAGGGTGGTCTCGCCGAGCCGGCAGCTCTGCAGGATGTTCTCGGCGCTCACCAGCGCCACCTCGCCGTCGCCGTGCGTCCAGATCGAGGTCATCCTGCGGGCCTCGTCGCCCCAGGCGGAGGCGGTGTCGAACCTCCCGTGCGGACCCCGCGACGTCCCGTAGAACCACTGGTAGGTGAGGTGCAACTCGGCGGCGGTCTGCACGTTCAGCAGATCGGGGGTCGCGGTCAGCGCCTCCATCGCCCTCGACGCCGTCTGCACGTCGCCGTTCCACAGCGAGTGCCGCACCACGGCCGCCGCGTCCTGGCCGAACAGGCAGCCCTTCTCCAGCGCCTCCCGCAGCAGCGGCAGATGCAGCGCGGCCGCCGAGGGGTTGACCCGCCACAGCGCCCGGACCAGCACCTTCGTTATCGCCGGACGCTCGCCCTCGTCGCGGACGGAGCGCAGGGCCAGCTCCAGGCACTGCACGGCCACGGCCACCTCATTGCCGGCCAGCGCCTGCTCGGCCGCGTCCCGCAGCACCCCGGTCGCCCAGTCCTCCGGCGCCCGGTCCGCGGCGACGAAATGCCCCGCGATCTTCGTGGTGGACATGCCGCGCTGGTACAGCAGCACGGCCGCGCGGACGTGCAGGCCCGAACGCTCCTCGGCACCGATGCCGTCCAGCACCGCCGCGGCGGCCACCGGGTGCCGGAACCAGCCGCCGGCCAGCAGGCCCGCCTCGGTCAGGACCTCCACCGCCCGCTCGGCGGCCTTCGGATTGATCTTCGCCAGGCCGCCGGTCAGCCCGGCCGAGCCCGGCTCCCCCAGGACCGCCAGGGCCCGGGCCACCCAGAGCAGCTCCGGCTCCCACCGGTGCAGGCACGCCATCACCGCCTGGGCGTACGCCGCCCCGGCGGCGATCGGGTCGGCGGGGTCGGCGCGATGGTCCTCGATCAGGGCGTTGACCAGCATCGGGTTCCCACCGCTCAGCCGCTGGAGCGCGACGGCGGCGACCGGGTCCATCGTCGGGGGCAGCACCTCGGCGATGTCACCGACCGACAGCGGGGTCAGCCAGATCCGGTGGTGGAACCCTCGGGTGACCTCGGCGGAGAAGGACGGGATCGTGGACTGCGGCAGATCCCACTCGTTCATGATCAGCAGAATGCGGGCGGAGCTTATCCTGCGGCACAGATAGAGCAGCAGCCGGAGTGAGAGGCCGTCCACCAGATGGACGGCGTCGACGCCGACGACCACCGGGCGCTCCCTGGACAGCTCCAGCAGGACGTCGCCGATCTCGCGGACGACCTCGGCCTCGGCGTGCCGGGTGGCGCCGGTCGTCACGGTGTGCCGCCGGATCAGCCGTGACACCTGGTCCGAGACCTCCGGCGGCAACCCCGCGCCGTGGAACAACTGGTCGATCATGCCCGCCTGCAGGGTGTTCTCCCCCAGGGAGCCGGTGGCGCTGAGCAGCAACGCGCCGGAGGTGGCCGCGACCCGCGAGAACTCGTGCAGCAACTCGGTCTTCCCGCTTGCCAGTCCCCCGCTGACCAGCACCAACCGGCCGTTTCCCGCACTGCTCTCGGCGAGCAATCCCTTCAGGACATCAAGTACGCTGCGATGCTGCGATGCCAGCATTTACTACATCCTCGTTTAGTCTGGCGACCCGGGTCCTGCGCAGCGGCAGAGTGAACCACTCCCCCACTTCGCGGAATTCTCAGACAGGGGTCGTTCTCGACGGGGCTGTGGTGAGAGGGCGGAGCGGGCGGCCTGCTATTCGTGGAAAACTGGCGGTTTCATCGGGTCCGGCACCACGGTAAATCCGTTGACCCAACGGCAAAAGCATCGACAATCCCGAATTCCTTCACGTTCCGAACCGGTCAGCGAGCGTCTCGTTCGGTGACATCATTCCTAGCTCACCGAGACCCGCCGTGTCAGCGGGCAACCGCGGGTAACCTCCCGTCCGGCGCCGCGACGCCCGGAGCCCCACGCCACGGCCAAGCCGACGGTCCGTCCGGTACGGGGAGATTCGTGATCATGAAACGCGATCTTATAGTTGGTATGTCACAATTGGATAAATTTTTTGACAACAACCTGTGGAACTGTGAGTACATCTTGTCGTCCCATCGGTTACGCCCCCGTGCTGACCTGGGCATTCGGCGGCACCGCCATTAACCCCCTGTCACGATCATGTCCGCGATCAACGCCGGGACCGGGCGCCGCCCACTCCGGAGGGCCGCCGCGTGCCGGGGTTCCGGACCCCGGGAGAGCCGGAGAAGTGATCTAGGCGCGAGCCGGTTCGGTGCGCGATACTCGTGCGGACGTGGGTGCGGCGCCCTGCGGACCCTGAATCACCGAGCTCCAAGAAAGAGCAGACAAATGAGTCATAAATACGGCCAGAGTCCTCAGTGGGCGCACATTAACAAGAACAATCTCGCCCTCGACGAGAGCCCCGATCTGAGCCGTTTCAAATCCAGTCGGGTGAACTACAAGATCGCACTCTGGAACCCCGAGGTCAACGGTCAGAGATATCTGAAGACGCTCATCCACAACCTTGGTCTCCAGTTGTCACCGGAGAACTGGGAGCGCATGCTCCGGATCAGGAACCGCCAGCTGGGAGCGCCCATCGCGGTCACCCTGAAGGGTGAGTCGATCTGCCTGGACTATCTGCAGGCGGTTCTTGAGCTCGATTTCATGGCACGGTCCGTGAAAATGGACGGCGCGCGGATCCTGGAGATCGGCGCCGGGTACGGCCGGTCCTGCCACGCCATCCTGTCGAACCACGATGTCGCGGAGTACCACATCATCGACCTGGAGAACTGCCTGAAGCTCTCCCGCGAGTATCTGCGCGCCGTGCTGACCGGCGAGCAGTTCGAGAAGATCAGGTTCCGGGGCATCGACGAGGTGGAGGACCTCCCCGGCGGCGAGCCCTTCGACCTGTGCGTCAACATCGACTCGTTCGCCGAGATGCCCGCGGACACGGTCAGGAACTACCTCTCCCTCATCGACGGCATCGCCACGCACTCCTACACGAAGAACCCGGTCGGCAAGTACCTGGACCCGGACCTGGACGGACACTACGAGGGGCAGGCCGTGGTCCAGCAGGCCCTCCAATCCGGCCTGCTCCGCGAGATCATCGACGTGCACGACAGCGAGGCGGTCCAGGCGCAGTCCAGGCGTTTCGTCGAGGTGTACCAGCCCGGCGACGACTGGCGACTCGTCGCGGACGGCTGGGGAACCCCGTGGAGCTACTACTGGCAGGCCCTGTACGCGAAGTCGTGACCGGCCTTCCCGAACCCTGAGCCGGCGGCGCGTCGGCATTCCAGACCAACCACTACAGACACTCCCATAACACTGGAATTATGGAAATCAGGACTACCACGGACAAAGCATGATCGATAGCCTCCTTCGACACTTCGTGTGCCAGAAGGAGACATATCAGTGCGCGCACTTCCCGCCCTCATGCTGGCGGTCCTCACCGCCGGCTCGATCGGCGTGGCCGGGGTCACCCCCGCCGCGGCGGCGGAACCCGGCCTCGCGTCCCCCGCCGCGGCGGTCGAGGACGAACTCCTCGGCAAGCTCACCGCCATCCCCGGGCTGACCGTGGTCTCGGAGACCCGGCCGACCGGCTACCGGTTCTTCGTCCTGCGCCTCACCCAGCCGATCGACCACCGCCATCCGGGCAAGGGCACGTACGAGCAGCGATTCACCCTGCTGCACCGGTCCGCCGACGCGCCGGTCGTGCTGCACACCGGCGGATACGGCCTGCCGGTCAACCCCGGCGCCTCCCAGACCGAGCCGACCCGGCTGCTCGGCGCCAACCAGGTCTCGGTGGAGCACCGGTTCTTCCGGAACTCCCGCCCGGACCCGGCGGACTGGAGAAAGCTCGACATCTGGCAGGAGGCCAGTGACGAGCACCGGATCGTCGAGGCGCTCAAGACGGCCTACTCGGGGAAGTGGATCCAGACCGGCGCGAGCAAGGGCGGCATGACCTCGGTCTACCACCGGCGGTTCTACCCCGGTGACGTGGACGGCGTGGTGGCCTACGTCGCGCCGAACGACCGGGTCAACCCGTCCGACCACACCTACGACGACTTCTTCGCGAACGTGGCCGACCGGGCCTGCCGTACCGCGCTGAACAACGTGCAGATCGAGGCGCTCAAGCGGCGCGAACGGCTGGTTCCGAAGCTGGTGGAGACCGCCGCGCGCGACGGGATCACCTTCGAGAAGACCCTGGGCACCGCCGACCGGTCGTTCGAGATGACGGTCCTCGACACGGTCTGGGCGTTCTGGCAGTACGCCAAGGTGTCCGACTGCGCGAAGGTGCCGGCCGCCACCGCCTCCGATGACGAGATCTACGCGTGGATCGACGACATCGCGGGCTTCTCCTTCTACACCGACCAGGGCCTCAACTACTACGCCCCGTACTACTACCAGGCGGCGAGCCAGCTCGGCTGGCCCGACCTGAAGTTCGCGCACCTGCGCGGCGTGGCCAGATACCCCAAGCTGTACCAGCCCAACTCGGTGCTCCCCGCCGAACTGCGCACCGGGCACGACCCGAAGCCGATGCTCGACGTGGACCACTGGGTGCGCAAGGACGCGAGCCAGATGATGTTCATCTACGGCGAGAACGACCCGTGGAGCGCGGAGCGGTTCACGCCCAGCCGGAACGACTCCCATCTGTACGTCGCCCCCGGCGCCAACCACAGCGCGAACATCTCCCAGCTGAGCCCGGCCGAGCGTGACGCGGCGACGGCGACGCTCAGGCGCTGGGCCGGGGTGTCCGACAGCATCACCGTCAACAGCCGCGCTGTGCCGTCCCTCCCCGACGACGACATGCTCCCCCCTCGCGGGGAGCGCTGACCTCCCCTCCCGATACGGCCCGGCCCGCGGCCGTACCGGGACCGAGGTCCGCACCGGTCCCCGGGCGCCTTGGGCGAGCGCCCGCTGTTCCACCAAATAAGCCCATAAATCCCTGTTTGAGATGAATGCCCGGGGCGCCGACGCACGACCGTGCGGGGCCGCCCCGACTGCCCCCTGGAGGTTCCCCCCACCATGCGTATCACCAGGCCGCTCACCGCCTTGGCGGCCGTCTCGATGACCGCCGCCCTGCTCACTCCGATAGCCCCCGCCAACGCCGCCGACGCCGCCGTCGGCAGCGCCACCGTGGTGCCGCTCCAGGTCACCGGAGCCCCGGCCAAGCGGTTCAATCTGATCATCATGGGCGACGGCTACACCGAGAACGAGCAGTCCACGTTCGCCGCCGACACCGATCAGCAGCTCAACGTGATGTGGTCCATCGAGCCGTACAAGTCCTACCGCAACTACTTCAACGTCTACCGGGTGGACATCGTCTCCGGCGAGTCCGGCATCGGCTGTGACCCCGACCTGGCCTCCGGCAAGAAGAACACCCCGCTGAGCATGGCCTTCTGGGGTGGCTGCAACCCCGCCAGCGTCCAGCGGCTGATCACCATGAGCAACTCGGCGGCCAACACGTACGCCAACCTGGTGGCCGGGACCAGCAGCGCCAACCGGCAGATCCTGGCCCTGGGCAACAGCGGAACCTACGGCGGAGCGGGCGGCGCCTACGCCACCTCCTCCGGCCACAACTCGATGTCGGCCCTCATCGCGCCGCACGAGATCGGCCACTCGCTGGGCGGCCTGCAGGACGAGTACACCTACTACACGCGCGGTGTGGAGGGCGGCACCTACGCCGGGGCCGAGCCAGGCTCCGTACACCACACCCTGCTGACCGAGCAGCAGATCGCCGAACAGCGGAAGAAGTGGTGGCGCTGGCTGGGCGAGCCGAGCGAGGCGGGCGGCACCATCAGCCGCCACGAGGGCGGCCTGTACTTCGGCAAAGGCGTCTGGCGGCCCAGCGAGCACTCCATCATGAGGACGCTGGGCTACTACTACGACCAGGTCAGCCGTGAGGTCATGACCCAGAAGATCTCCGCCAAGGTCGGCCTCATCCAGGACGGCACGCCCACCACGTCGCCGGTCGGCGCCGACCGGGTGCTCTGGGTGGAGCCGCTGCACCCCAACAGCCACTCGCTGACCACCACCTGGAGCGTCGACGGCACCGAACTGCCGGGTGAGGGCACCGCACTCGACCTCCGCACACTGAACCTGCCGACCGGCACGCACACGGTGAAGGCGACCGTCACCGACCCGACCGGCTTCGTGCGGGACCCGGCCATCCGCTCCGGTGCCCTCACCGCGACCCGCACCTGGACCGTGGACACGACCGTGACCACCGTCCCCACCGCGGTCGGCGCCGGTCTGCTCTCCTCCACGCCCACCAACCAGGCCGTCGGCCACGACGAGGTGGTCTACGTCGAGACCACCCACCCCGACGACAGCGTCCCCGCCGTCACCTGGACGCTGGACGGCGCGCGGCTCGACGAGAGCGACGGGGACCTGGATCTGGGCGCGCTCACCCTCACCCCCGGCAACCACACCCTCACCGCCACCTCCGGCGGCGACACCCGGTCCTGGACCGTCGACAACACGCCGCCCACCACCGGCTACCAGCTCTCCGAGCCGCTGGTCGCCTCCGGCGACACCCACGTCTACAACGGCCCCTTCACCATGAGGCTCACCGGTGACGACGACCAGGACGGGTACGTGGTGAGCGAGTCCCGGGTGGACGGCGACGGCTGGTTCAACTACTTCGGCTGGCCGACCTCCGCCGACCTGCCGTGGACGTTCAGCGAGAGCGGCACCGTCATCGACAGCCTCACGTTCGGCAAGCTGCCGCGCGGCAGGCACACCGTCGAGTACCGCTCGATCGACCCCAGCGGCAACCACGGCACGGCCAAGAGCTTCACGGTCACCACCCTCGCGGCGCCGCCCGCCTGCACCACCACGGTCACCGGCACCAGGAACGGGACGCTCGTCGTCCGCTCCGGCGTCACCTGCCTGAACGACGCCCAGATCAACGGCGG
This sequence comes from Streptosporangium sp. NPDC006013, assembly GCF_040614275.1. NCBI lineage: Bacteria > Bacillati > Actinomycetota > Actinomycetes > Streptosporangiales > Streptosporangiaceae > Streptosporangium > Streptosporangium sp. NPDC006013. Next base: position 471 of record NZ_JBEXUE010000005.1, on the reverse strand, counting down.
GGTGACCGTCTCCGCCGGCGCGTCCCTGGTGGTGACCGGCGGCACGATCAACGGAGCGGTCACCGCGACCGCCGCCGCCGAGGTGCACCTGCTCAAGGCGCGGATCAACGGCGCGGTCACCGTCTCCGGCACCACCGGCCAGCTGATCGTCGCCGGCTCCGACCTCAGGGGCGCGGCGGTGCTGAACAACAACACCACCGTCGACGCGCTCGTGATGGCGGGCACCAGCGTCCGCGGCGCGCTCGCCTGCGGCGGCAACACGCCCGCGCCGTCCAACGCCGGGGTGTCCAACCAGATCACCGGCAGCGGCCAGTGCGCCGGCCTCGTCGACCCCCGCCCCAACCCCCGCGGCAAGGCCTACGAAGCCGTGGTCTCCAGCACCATCCCGGAAAAGGGCATGTACGAGCACGACCACGGCCACTGACGGGGAGAACGCGGGTGAGCGCCTCCCGGTAGGGGTCTGCCCCGGGA